>NZ_CDROCK010000006.1:0-161841 GCF_977020205.1 Pseudomonas sp. AIG
ACGAAGCGCAGATGCGCGGCGCACTGAACGACGCCGCCCCGCTCTACCGCAACGCCCCCGAGGCCCACGCAGTGCGCGCGGCCGGGCGGCAGATTTTCGCCACGTTCATGGACGAATTGCTGCCTGAGGTCGGTGAGCAGATCCGTACCGCAGCATGCGATTTGATCCTGACCACGCTCAGTTCGGTCGGCAAGGATTTTTCCGGCAGCCCGCGTACCGAGGAAGAAATCTCGGTCTGCGCCGACGGGCTGGCGGATATGTTCAGTGCTTATGTGCTGGCGCTGAATGAGCGGCGTGCACCTTTCACGCGCGCTTCGGAAGCTTCCAGTTGGGGCGAATGAAATGGCAGGTGTAGCCATTCGGGATACGCTCGAGGTAATCCTGATGCTCCGGCTCCGCTTCCCAGAACGGCCCCGCCGGTTCGATCTCGGTGACCACTCGGCCAGGCCATAGCTTTGAAGCATCCACGTCGGCAGCGGTGTCTTCAGCGATATCGCGCTGCGCTTCGTTGAGGTAATAAATCGCCGAGCGATAGCTCGGGCCGAGGTCGTTGCCCTGACGGTTGGGTGTGCTCGGGTCGTGGATCTGGAAAAAGAATTCAAGAATCTGTCGATAGCTGATCACGGCAGGATCGAAGGTGATTTCGATGGCCTCGGCGTGGTCGCCATGGTTGCGATACGTGGCGTTCGGCAAATCACCGCCGCTGTACCCGACGCGGGTCTGCAACACACCGGGATAGCGCCGCAGCAAATCCTGCATGCCCCAGAAGCAGCCGCCAGCGAGGATGGCGGTTTCGGTTGGAGTGGTCATCTGTATTGCTCCTCTTGGGGACGGTGGAGATGTGTAATGTTATGTGGGTGAATTGGACGATTCCAAGGGGCATGCAAATAGATCTTGAAAGCATGCTAGCTACAGGCGAATTGCCACAAGCTGAGCTATACACATCCTTCATGGACATCCTGCCCGGAGGGATCTGTAGATGAACAACACCGCGCCAGCACGCCCGCTGACAAACCGGTGGGGATTTCGCCCCGAATCGTCACGAGTGTCATTCTTTTTGGTGGCGCTGTCTCTGACGGCGGTGTCCGGGCCGACAAGTGCGTATGACATGAACCCTGTAGACGTCGATTGCTGGGGCCTGGACGTGCTCTGCCCGGCAACCAGGTTGACGTCAAACATGAAACAACCTGTTCACGAGACCCTTACGCTACTGGCCTACGACTATTACACGCACCCGGAACTGGCCGCAGGGGGGCGCGCCAAAACATCAGCGGACAATTTGCGCAAAAGCGGAGTTTTCAGAGATCTGGTGTTAGGCAGTGAGTGGAATGACGACCCCGACTCGTTGCTCAGACAAAACATCGTGAAGGCCGTCCAGTGGAATGCACTTTTCAAGAACGCCCAGGACCAGGCACGATGCAAGAAAGACAGCCGTCAGGCTTTTTGCAAAAACATCACGATTACCGACACTCCGATGATGCTGTACCGAAGCCACTTCGGCGACTTCCAGTTTCTTCACGCCATGGCTTCCCAACCCTCTGAAACTGCGCAGGAAACCAAAGATAAGATCATGGCGTGGGCAAAGTTCACCTACACCCTTTCGATCTCCTCCAATGACCTCGGTAACGAGGCCATCGACGGCCCCGTGATCTCGTCCTTTTCCACAATTTCCGCCACTCTACTGAGACAGGGCTGGACGGTGGGGGCACTGTTCGACCCGGTTCCGGGAGGGGAATGGGAGCGCTCGTATAATCCGCTGAAGCTGGGCAGGTTTAAACCTTCCGGCGTGATGAGGACCCAGGCAAAAGGAGCGAGCGTTAAACATATCGCCTTGGGTTCGCTGCTTCATATGGTCCAGGACTCCTATTCCGATGCCCATGTAGAACGAGTGGATGGCTGTAATCCGCTCAGTAAACAGCGCTATGAAATCATTTCGTTCAGGGACTATGTCGCTCAATCGAGTGAAGACCACGGGCTGGCGGACACTCGCCCTGACTGGTTAGATACCGGCGATCTGGAGAAAAACAATCCCATCTGGGCGTCGGCGCAACTCATTCAGTATTCAATCAAAAAAGTGCCATGGGACAAGGGCGTAGAGCAGTTTCTCGACAAGGAGGTCTTCCCGCTGGCGAACCCGAACAATCCGTCCTCAACGGGAGATCTCAAATGCTACCTAGGCACCAGTTAACAACGGCACTCGATGCCCAGGTTATTGCAGACAGAATTCGGATTGGGCCAGTTTGTAGATAGGGCCCTCGAGTCGCTGGAACCTGCAGTAGTAAATATGCTCGCGCTTGCGGCCATTCATGCTGGTGTACTGGCCAGATTGCAGATACGTGAAATCTGATTTCGGGAATTGAGTTCTCAGTTCTGAAAGAAACCCATTGCAGAACACCGGGTTGCTGGACTTTTTCGTCTGCCACTCGCCCAGTTTGTCGACGGTCATATCCACGGCATAACGCTCAATTCCATGGATCTTGTCCCGACATGCCGGGAAAGTGGCACAACTACCGTATTTGACGGACTGAGCTCCGGCCTGATCGAGGAACGGCTTGGCGTAATAGATAGGGATGACATACGAAATCAACTGACTGGACCTTTTGTAGGCCACCGAAATACCAATGACCGTGCCACTGTTGCCAAATACGGGACCGCCGCTATTACCCTCGTTCAATGCCAGATTAGTTTGCCACCACGGTTTGTAGGCGCCATCGATCTCGGCCAGTTCTGCCGTTTTCATACCATTGGGGATCATGGCCAGCTCCCGCCCGGCGAATCCCAGCGCCATCAAGGGGTCACCCACCGGTGTAGCCACGGCCGGGCCGATCGCTACGGTCTGCCAGACCTCCCCATCGTCGCGCGCCGATAATTGCAGCAAAGCGATATCGTTGACCTTGTCACGCGCGACCACGGTGGCTCGCACGCTACTGGCACCCAGGGTGCCGACTTTGACATCGATTGCCTCGGATTCAACCGTACCATCGCCTGCTGGACGGATAACGTGATCGTTAGTGATGACCAGCCCTGATTCGGAAACAATGAAGCCCGAACCACTGCTTTCACAATTGCCATCGCCGTTGGCCAGGACGCAGGTGTAGTGAATTCGCGTCGTGGCTTCCCTGTTGCTATCAAACAGGCAGCCGTCTTCCATGGCGTAAGCGTTACTCAAAGGCACCGCCGCCAACAGCAGTGTGGTCGTGTACTGACTCCTGGCGCTCATGCGTTGCATCCTTCAGGGAATAAGGTCCAGTCGAGAAAGTGGTTTGTAGCCCGCTCGCATCAGCTCAGCCTCGCTGTAGGATCGGCGACAGACGCCACCGCAGGCCGCATTGGCCGCTGATTCAATCACCGTATGGAAGCGCCCTTTCGGACCGTTCGCGGTGCTTTCGAGAAGTCGAACATGGGACCCGGCCTTGTTGACAATGTCGCCAGGCTGCACCGCGTCCCAGCGCACCGCGGTGCTGACTTTGGCACTCGGCAGGCTGCTCGTGGTGTAGTAGGCCCCTGTCTGCCAGGCATAGGAGACGAAACCCGAACAGTCGAGCCCCGTTGCACCGGGATAGACGCAATCAGCGTTGCGGCAGGTGCAATCCGAACCTGCCAACCGGCCGTCATTGAGGTGTTTCTTGAAAGTCTCGAGTGAACTGGCGTAACCGCCCCATCGGTAGGGAATGGCGGTAACTTCCTTCTCCAGCAGCGCATCCAGCCGGCTTGGGCGGTGCCAGATATTAGCCGTGGGGTTACATTGGTTGAGAATACCCGCGCGGCTGTAGTTCTTTGCATGCAGGGTCCACTTCAGCTCAAGCGCCTCGTGCGCTTTGCTCACGATGCTCTGGCGGCTGACCTTCTGCAGGGCCACCAAACCCACGGAGCTGGTCCCGTTCAACTTTTCCAGCTGCTTGAGCGTGTCCTGCTGCGAGGCAACCAGCGCAACATCGGAAGACCGGGCGATAGCGATCGGTTTGGCGGTGCCGGCCTTAAGAAACGCCACAGGCTCGACGGTAACCTTCCCTTCCTTGGCAAATGAAAGACTGACGATCTGGCCGTTGGTTAATCGCGCAAAGGGGCGGCGGATATTGCACGCATAGGCATCGGGCGAAATATAGGCCTCAGTGGTGGCCGTGCCTTGCGCATCGGTGTTGATCAGCCGCACGAAGCTCAGCTCTTCGGGCTCCTTCACAGTTTCCTGCGTCGCGATCAAAGCACCGTCCTTGGCGCTAGCCCAGAGCATGCGCACATCGACCAGACGTTGCTGTGAGGAAATGTTCGTCTGCTTGAACCCTGTCGTGGAGAGCGTGTTGCTGCCCACAGCAAGCGTTGGCTTTTCCATTTTGAAATCAAAGGACGCTGCCGCCAGTTGGCCGGTGTCGGTAGGCGTGCCCAACTGCTTGCTGTCGATACCGACAGGCACCTGTTTTCCGGCGAGGTTCTCCAGTGTGTATTGACTGTCCGACAGCACCACCAAGCGCGGCGTGCCCGACTCGGGGTCATAGTTCGTCGACACGCGTGCGCTGATCGTGCCCGGCCCTGAAACCAGAGCGACATCGCCCAACGCCCCTACCACCAGAAAGCCAGACGTTGTCGAGATCAGATCGACAGGATCGAGCAAGTCGGACGGCAGTTTTATTTCCGTGATGGCCTTGGTACCGGCAAGCAGAATCTTCTGATTGACGCTATCCAGAATGGCCAACTGGCCATCGGGACCAGGAGCGATCGTGGTCGGCCCCCTGCATTCTTCGTTGGGAATGCGCTCGACGCCGATCTGGCCGACGCCATTGCCTATCGGCAAGTCAAACGAATCGATAACTTGAGCTTGGGCAGCAATGGAGGGAAGTGTCAGCAATACAAACCCGCAGTAAATCCTGGCGCGCATATGAACCTCCCACTGGAGATAGCGTAAGTGCCGTTTACTGCTGGCAAGGGGTGCTGTCAATACGCTAGCACCGCTTCGATTTTTCTCAAGGTGCGTTTGCTAAAAACGACCATGACGCGCCGAACGGTGTTCGAGGAAGTGCGTGATCTGCGCTGCGATGGGAGTGTCCCGATCAGTGACGCTGACGTTGGGAGCTGGGAGTTCGTCGAATCACCTGCATGAACAGGGGCTGGGGGAAATGATGAATCTTGAGTATGTGCCAGCGCTTCAGAGCTTGGTACATGCTCCGATGCCGTTGACGGGTTTGGTGGGGGGCGTTGATTTTGTGGAGGGGTTAAAGCGTTTTTACAAGTCCCACCTCGCCCAAGGCAACTTCTTGCGCACTTCAAAAAATGAGCTGCGTTGAAAAACCTTCAGTGCCCAACCACGGCCGCCGCTTCCGTCCCACGCGGCCCAGCTCTGAACCCATGCGCTCGAGCACTCCAGGCAATCACAAAACCCACCGCCACCAACACCGCCATCGCCCATGGGAAAGAGGCAACACCCCATCGATCCAGCAGCACCCCGCCGACCACGCCGCTGCCCGCAATCGCGCTATTCCACGCCACCACATTCAACGACAACGCCACGTCCGCGCCATCCCCCGCCGCATCCGCCAGAGCCGTCTGCAACAGCGTCGCCGCACCGCCAAAACTCAATCCCCACACCAACACGCCCAGATAAATCACCTCCGGCACCCGTCCGTAAAAGCCGAACCCTACGCACACCAGTGCAAACGTCGCCAGACTCACCAGCACGGTCTTGCGCAACAGCGGCTCAACCAGTTTCGCCGTCAACCAGATCCCCGCCAACGCTGCGAGACCAAACACCAACAACACCAGATCTACACGATCCGCCAGCCCCGCCGGCGCCACAAACGGTGCGATGTAGGTGTAGAGAATGTTGTGCGCCAGCATCCAGCTGATCACCACCGCCAGCACCGGCCGCACACCCGGCGTGGTCAACACGCGGCGCAGCGACAGACGTTGATGCGCAGGTTGCGGCGGATAATCCGGCACCTTCACCAACACCCAGACGATCAGGATCAAGGTCAGGGCCGACATCAGCCCGAACGTCGTGCGCCACCCGACGAGGCCACCCAGCCATGTGCCGAGCGGCACCCCCAAAGACAGGGCAATCGGCGTACCGACCATGGCCAGCGCCAACGCCTTGCCCTGCTGATCCGGCTCGACCATCCGCCGCGCATAACCAGCCAACAGACTCCACGCCAGACCTGCCGCAACCCCGGCGAAAAACCGCGCCACCAGCGTCACACCATAGTGCGACGACAACGCCGTAATCGAGTTGAACAACAGAAAACCGACAATGGTCAGCAACAACACATTGCGCCGACGCCAACCGCGCGTGGCGATGGTCATCGGAATCACCGCCAGCACTGAGCCCAGCGCGTAAGCGGTGACCATTTGCCCGGCCATCGAAGGCGAAATCGCCAAGCCTTCGCTGATCAGCGGCAACAGCCCGGCGGGCAAGGTTTCGGTGACGATGCAGATAAAACCAGTCATGGCCAGCGCCAACAGCGCGCCGATGGGCAGGCGTTTGGGCGCCGCCATTAGAGTCAATGAAGGTGTCACGGGAAACTCCTTGTGAGCAGATTGTCAGACTTGAATACCGATCGATATAAAATACTGGCGGCAGCCGAGGCACGTTGTCAACGACTTATGTATCGACTAGTATCCAAATCACTTTCCGAGGAGTCTTTGCTATGGCCAGAACCGGCCGCCCCCGCGCATTCGATCGCGACGACGCCGTCGACCAGGCCATGCAATTGTTCTGGCAACACGGCTACGACTCGACATCCCTCGCCCTGTTGAAGGCTGAACTGGGCGGCGGCATTTCCGCGCCGAGCTTCTACGCCGCGTTCGGCTCCAAAGAAGCCCTGTTCGACGAATGCGTGCAGCGCTACCTGGCGACCTTTGCCCAGGTCACCGAATGCCTGTGGGACGAAACCCTGCCGCCACGCCAAGCCATCGAAACCGCCCTGCGCCAGTCAGCACGCATGCAATGCGACGACGGCCACCCCAAAGGCTGCATGGTCACCCTCGGCGTCATGAGCGCACCCAGCCCGGAAAACGCCCACGTCGCTCAAGCCCTCACCCACTCCCGCGCCCGAACCCGCGCAGGGATTGTTGCGTGCGTCGAACGTGGTGTGAGTGAAGGACTGTTAGCGGAGGACACGAACGCAGCCGCCATGGCGACGGTGTTTGACAGCTTCCTGCAGGGGATTTCCATACTTGCTCGGGATGACACGCCGATTGAGAACATTGACGCGGCGATTACGCAGGTGATGCGCACGTGGGATTTGGCCCGTGCCACCGCACCTGCGTCCGGACAGTCATGAAAGTCGGCACGATACCTTGGCCGCACAAAAGTACGGACGTTTGCCGGGAAGATTATTGAGTCACGATAATCTTCCCGATCATCTGCGGATGCAGCGCACAGAAGTACTCAAACTCCCCCGGCGTATCGAACACCCAGGAAAAACTGTCGTCGGTGTCCAAAGCGCCCGAGCGAAACACCTTGTGGGTTTCCGCCACCGTGTGCGGGATCTGATCGTCATTCACCCACGTCACTTTGGTGCCCACGGTCACGGTCAGATCCTTGGGGCCGAACATGAACTGCTTGATGTCGATCTTCACGTCCTGCGCCCACACTGGCATCGATAACAGCAAACACAGCAGCCCCGCCAATCGCGTTTTCATCTCTGCGCCCTCCCCTTAAACCAATGTTGAATCGATCAGCGCCAACGGATGATCGCCCTGTGTCGCGCGCACATCGGTGAGCCCCAGATAATTGCGTAACTGATCCGCCGCCACCGTCATCGGCCCTGGTGACGGCGCCGCGCCCGGTGCCGGTTGCGGATACGCGGTGCCACGGGCGGTGTGGAAGGTGATGTTGCCTTCGACCTTCTGAATGACCTGATGAATGTGCCCGTTCAGCACCGTCACCGAACCGTACTTGCGCAGCATCGCGATCGCCTGATCGCCGTCCTCGGTGCCCCAGCCCCACGGCTGATAAATCGTCCACAACGGAATGTGCGTGAACACGACAATGGGCGTACTGCTCGACACCGCGCGCAGGTCATCGGCCAGCCACGCCAGTTGCTCGGCACCGAGGTTGGCTTCCCGTCCGGCCTGAAAATTGAAGACATTTACCAGCGCAATGAAATGCACGCCGTGGTCATCGAAGCTGTACCAGCCATTGCCTTTGGTACCCTTGCCGTAGCGTTCGAGGTACAGCGCGCCGCCGCCCGCATCGAGGGTGTCGTGCTCACCGGGCACGTAATGCACGGTGGCCGGCAGCGCCTTGAGCAACTGCGCGGCAGTATCGAACTCTTCGGCTTTGGACAGGTGGGTGATGTCGCCGGTGTGGAGGATCAGCGATGGCCGTTTCGGCAGTGCGATCACTTTGTCGATCGCCACCTGCAAGGTCTTCACCGGTTCAGGATTGGCTTCCTTGTTGAAACCGATGTGCGAGTCGCTGATCTGCACGAAATGAAAGGTGCTGGCCAACGCTTTGGGATCGCTGACGTTGCCCGCTGCATCCAGCGCAAAGGCTTTCGGAATGCCGCCGTGCAAGGCCCAGATGACCCCGGCTCCGGCCCACGCCGAGCACTTGAGCAGCGAGCGCCGGTCAGGGTTGAGCAAGCCGTCGGTGCGGCGTTGAGATTTTGTGTGCATGTCCATCGGTGTGTCCTCGCGGGCGAACTACAGTGAGGTAGCTGACACGAGGGAAACCCGGCGCGGCGGCGGTTTATTCCGCGCAAAAAAATAAATAATTTGGCGGGAATAAACGCCCACGCAGCACGGTTATAGAGGGGTGACGGTGCGGAACCGACCATGAAGCAATTCGAGGAACTGATAGCGCCCCATCTGGACGCCGCCTACAACCTTGCGCGCTGGCTGACCGGCAACGACAGCGCCGCGCGCGACGTCGTGCAGGAAAGCGCCTTGCGCGCCTTCAGGTTTATGCAGCGCTTTGCCGATGGCAACGCCAAGGCGTGGTTCCTGACCATCGTGCGCAACGAAAGCTACACCTGGCTCAAAGCCTCGGCCGGACGGCATTGGGTGCCACTCGATGAAGACCCCAGCGAACACGAAGGCGCGCTCAGCCACAGCCAGACCCCGGAACTGCTGGCCATCCACATGGAAAACGCCGCGTTGCTCCAGCGAGCCCTCAGCGTTCTGCCGCCAGCGTATCGCGAGGTGATCGTGCTCAAAGAACTCGAAGACCTGCCCTACAAAGACATCGCTCTGGTCGCCGACATTCCGATCGGCACCGTCATGTCGCGACTGGCCCGGGCCCGCGCGATGCTCAAGCTGGAATTACTGAAGTTGCACGATCATGAATGAACTTGATTGCCCGGTGTGCCGGGTACGGTTGCAGGGTTATGTGGATCAGGAGCTTGATTCGGCTTTGGCTGCGGAAGTGGCTGCGCATTTGGCTGCGTGTGCGGAATGTGCACGGGTGTGTGAGGAAGTGAGAGCGCTGAAGGTCAGCGTAAAGCGCCATGCTGCGTATTACCCGGCGCCTGCATCGCTGGCCGCCAGTCTCTTTACGCCTGAAGCACCCGCGATTGGTTTTATGGCGCGCTGGCGCAAGGGGTTCGCTCCAGCGTTTTCCGCAACGGCGTTAGCGCTGGCGGTGATGCTTTACGTCGCCACGCCCGGCAGCGAACAACCATTGATGGACGAAGCCGTCTCCAGCCACGTGCGCTCGCTGATGGGCGAACACCTCAACGACGTCGTCTCCTCTGATCGCCACACCGTCAAACCGTGGTTCACCGGCAAACTCGACTTCTCGCCACCGGTGTTCGACTACACCGCGCAAGGCTTCCCGCTGCTGGGCGGTCGCCTCGATTACCTGCAGCACCAAACCGCCGCAGCGCTCAGCTATGGCCACGCCAAGCACATCATCAACGTGTTCATCCTGCCCACCCCCGACGCCGACAAACCTCAGCAAGCCCAATCAATCCGAGGCTTCAACGTCGTCTCGTGGCAAGCCAACCACATGCGTTACGTCCTCGTCTCCGACGTCGAAAAAGGTGAACTGCAGACCCTCGGTCAGCTCCTGCAAAACACCCCTTAACCACCATCCGACACTTTTTTGCACCGAACCACACCCCCCGAACCACCCCAGATCCCTGTAGGAGTGAGCCTGCTCGCGATAGCGGTGGGACAGTCAAAAAAGAAGGTGGCTGGACGGACGCCATCGCGAGCAGGCTCACTTCTACAGGGGTTTGCGTGTTTGCCAAGGCTCTAAGCACGCAGCAGGCACTGTGGAAGCTGGTTTGCCAGCGAAGGCGTCCGCCCAGCCAACCGCTAGACAGAATCAGACGCAAGCTCCAGCATCCTGGTGAAGTGAGCAATGGCCAGATGGATTTCATCCTGAGTATCGCCATCCCAATCCTCAACCGTCGCCAACTCAGCCCTTAGCGCGCCAATTCGATCGCGTATTTCAGCAACCTCTTCGTCCCCACATTGCCGCGCAATTGCCGTCCACTGCTCTTCCGAAACACGCTGCTGCACGGAAAGCCCCGCACTCGCTTGCGCGATCATTGCTGACAGTTTGCTCATCAAAAACCCCTTATCTATTCCGGGTAGACCGTCGGCCCGATACTCCTACCGGTGACTTTGGATGACGTAGTCAATCGATATCGTTGCGCTCGCGCTAGGTAACAATTTCAACATAACTCGACTCCCCGCCCCCGCTGGCGCCGGACAACCACCCCCACACAAAACTCAACGTAGTTCGTCCTGCGTCATTCACGCCAACAATGCCGCGGGACCAACCGGACAGCATTTCACTCTCGGTTGTCAGGCAATGAAACAGTAACTCGATGGTGTCAGGGCCGGTCACGCGGCCAACCTGATGCCCCATACGAATCCGCCCGCCCTGGTAAGTGCCGGAAATGCCCGAACTCTCAACACGGTAATGAAACACCGTCCCACTACCCGACAGCCCCTGCGTGTTATCCGCTACCGCGAATCGGCGATCATGCAAACGTTCGCTGACTTGAGAAAAGAGGTTTTCCATAAATGTCGCGTCCTTGATGAAGAAGGCTATTCCAGTGTGTGAGCATCCTACCCCATCAAATTTCAGATTTATCAGAAGGCTTTTCTTCACGTTTTCACAGGTGCGTAAAAACCTGCTCACGATTCTGCCGGGCAAGCCGTTACAACAATGGAGGCGTATAAACGTTTTAAACGCGAAGAAATTACGCAACTTGCCAGCAAGATGATGCAACTTGCACATGTCGATGAGGCTGACCAGATAAGCGCCTTCAGATACGTAAAGGGGCATCCGGGTTATCCGGTTTTCTGGGAGTTTGCCTACGACGTACACGTTCTAGGGAAACGCTGGATCCTGCTAGGGTGCAGCAGCGACTGATCTACTCTTTGCCATTCATTTTTTGTCTGTTTTTATGGAACGACCGATGGACATCAGCAATACCCAGGAAGAAAACACCCTAGAACAATCGCTGGAGTTGGCTGCGAAAGAACCTGCCCGCCGACCTGATTTTTTCAAGACGTTGCTGAACTCAACAGTTTATATCCCAGGCTCAACCGGCGCAGGCAAGGGGCACATTGACCTTGAGGCTGGCAGCCAAATCAGCATCGCACATTGGGAAAAGCAGGACGGCACGGCAGTCATCCCGTTTTTTACCTCGTTGCAAACCCTGGAACAGTCCATAGCTCGTGGCGAGTCCTATCTGGAAATTCCGGCCAGATCCCTGTTTGAAATGACACTGGGCACTCCGCTGTTCCTGGAACCGAAGTCGCCCTATGGCAAAGAGTTTCTCCCGGAAGAAGTGCAAAACCTGCTGTCCCCCGAGATGGGCCGGACCACACAACGCACATTGGAAAAAGACGCCCACGTGCAACTCGGGCAGCCAGCGCAATATCCGACAAGAATGGTGAACGCGCTCACACCGTTATTCGCCAGACATCGCAACATCAAGCGTGGGTTTCTGGCGCTGATGTACAACGTAACGACGGATGAAAAGCCTCACCTGGTGGTTGGCATCGAAGCGGACGGCGATATTGAATTGATCTTGCGCGAAGCCAGTCAAGTTGCCAGGGACACCGCACCCGATGGCGAAGACGTTGGCCTGTATCGCATTCAGGAAGGTGAACAGGACCTGAGCGATTACTTCTTTACACAAACCACTCCGTTCTATCAGCGGACGTTGGGCAGCAAACTGCGTTCATTGTTTGGCTTTGGCTAAGCATGAGTGAGCGCAACGCCAAACTGACCGCAGATCAGGCGTGCACAATCGTGCTCGCGCTGTTTGACGGTGTGATGAGAGATGGCAAACCCGAGCGGTTTGTCATTCAGCACTGCGAGCTGTCCGCCAACGGTGATTACTGGGTCATTCGCAGCAACAGCGAGGACTGCGTCGTCCACGGCATGACAGAGTTCTGCTACGTCGGTGTCAATGCGCACTTGATCAATGTGGTGACCGGCGAGCGCGAGACGGTCGCCAGTTGCGTCGGAGTTGAGGAGTATCTGCAGGACAAATACGACCTCGACACTGCGGCGGGTAAACAGTACGTACTGACCCCGGCGCTCGACCGGGCCGATAAACCGGCACTGATCAATCTGCGCCGAAAACTGCAATGCACCTACCCGCAAACCCTCGCGTTGCTGACGGGCCCGCAACGGCTATGGCTCGCGGGTACACGCAGATGTCTGCAAGACGCACAGCGACTGCTTGGCGAGCAAGGGATCACCACTCAAATCGAGTTAGTGCCTGATGCCGGTGAAGCAGTCGTCATCGGCGTCGAAACCTGGTACATCGAAGCGGTGTTGAAAGCGGTGCGCAAACGCTTGGGTTAAGCGGTGAATTACCCGCCGCTGCCTTTCAGACTCAGTCGATCAATTTGCTCAAGACTCGGTGCCCATCAGGGTTGCATGCTGTCGGCGGGTGAAGGCAAGGTCTACCAAATGAAATGGGGCGAAAAAGCCGAACAAAGCTGCCGCATCGAACTGGACGTGAGCAAAGCACCGCTGGTGGATGGTTATCGCGTGGCGGATGCCGTGTGTCAGTAAAACCGGGATTTGATGCGCGTTGATGATCGACGCTGTTTAAGGATGCCAGGCCTCACACGCCTGGCATTTCAACGACAGGTTTAAAAACGTTCCGAGATACGTCCGACAGGCTACAACGCCTTGCGCCGTTGCCTACGACTACGCCAGAATCCGCCGGCTTGTGCGCCGGGTGGGCGGGTTCTATCGTGGGTCGGTCACTGAATAGCAGTGATCGGGTTTGGTAGCCCGTGTATACAAGGTGCGCAATTTCACTATTGGCGAAGATCTTCGCCTGGCTTTTATGGTGGTCATGCGCAGGGCGCTTTCGAGCGCGCCGGTTTTCCTTGTGTCCCGGTCTACCAACCTGTGCATGGCCGCCACCCATCGTTTGGTAGCGAGAGGGTGATGGCTCCTTTTTAAGCGACACAAGGAGTTACATCATGTTCAAAATCACACCGAATCCGCCAGAAATTGATCCTATCTCGGGCGACGAATCCCCAGATGCAAAGAAATTCAACGAAGCCGTCGACCGCGCGCTCTCCCACTACCTCGGCCCAGCCCCGGAAATCATGTGTACCCCGTACCAAACCAACAAGATGTTTATCGCCAACCCGAACACCAAGACTGAGGAATTGCTGGTAAATGCCAGTGAATCACTCGGCTCGGCTTCGGTGATGCTTGGAGATGTGATCGGGCTGGTGCAAGGACCGGCACGCAAGACGCTGCAAGGCATTGCGCAAGTGGTGATGCTTGGGGAGTTGGCGGTGAATCGGGCGTTGGATAACGTGGTGCCGGTGGAGTAATGAAGTCCCCTCCATTGCGGCGGTTGACCTGTCGCCATGGAGGGATCAGCCGAAAAAACGAAAGCGGGGACGCTCCTGCTTTCTGGCCAGTCTTCATACCTCATTACCTCGTCCTGCTTGCTCGCCCCTTCACTCCGTATGGTCCGGGCCCGGTCTTTTATGCCAAACTTCGACTGACGTAATTTCTACAAGGATGTTTGAGATGTCGGGAAAACCTGCAGCTCGTATTACTGATCCCACTTCCTGCCCTGTGCCTGGGCATGGGGTCAATCCAATAGCCTCTGGATCTCCAGATGTTTTCTTCGACGGCTTAGCCGCCGCACGACAAACAGACAAAAGCGCATGCGGAAGCGCAATTGTCGGAGACGTCGCCTCTACGGTTCTCATCAATGGCTTGCCTGCCGCAACCTTGGGTAGCACCGGCGCCCACGGCAACAATGTCATCGGCGGTTCCGGCACAATCATAATCGGCAACTCCCACACGCCCGCTCCATTTACACCACCACTGCCATTAGTCCTGCCAAATACCTTCGGTCAATCATTCAGCGTCCTTAACAGCGAAACGGGCGAGCCGTTGGCACTTAGGGATTTTGTTGCCATCGTCGACGGAGTGACGATTACGGGCGTGACGGACGCGAGTGGCGTAGCTCATATAAAAGCCCCATCGAAAGACTCAAAAATCTCACTGCATATCAAGTTCAGTGCGCCAGCGAGAACGCTTGATGAACTATCGGAGGGGCAGTAATGGCCGAAAATTTTTCAACGAAAGCAACTGCTCAAAAAATAAAGCCCGGTGAGTTCATGTGCCCCATCCCCGTGAAAGTGGATGATCGAGCGGCGACACGGGAAGCCATAATTAAAAATATTCGCTCATCGGGAGGCACCTTTACTGAGCGCTCTAGCTGGGGGGCAGCCAAGGCCAAGCCTGACATGGAGATGGATTGGGATTATTCAATGATTGCGCTGCATCATGCCGGCCGCTCATACGAATGCACCCCGGGCGGCGTCAAGCAAATGAAGGGAGTTCAATCTCATCACATGGGCAACGGATTTGATGATATTGGCTATCACTACGCGATTGCTTGTGACGGAACGGTTCTTGAAGGGCGTGACATCAGATTTTTAGGATCAAACGTTCATCTCTTCAATACAGGCGTAATCGGTATTGTGCTTCTGGAGAACTTGACTACCGCCGAGGAAGGCGGAGACATAGTAGCGAAAGGCAGGGAAACACTGGAGTACTTCGGGGTCAGCACAACAAACGTCATTCCTGCGACACAAATTGATTCGCTGCTGCGTTTGATCGATGTTTTGAAGGGAGTTTTTGTCATTAAGAATTTCGGTGGCCATCGTGAATACCCTGGCCAAGTGAGCGAAGGGAAAATCTGCCCCGGCAATATTGGTATGGAGCTTGTCAGAAACATCCGTACCAAGACCGGACTTTTACCGCCACCGAAGCCAGGTGCGGAATGAAATACTTCATACTCACTATTTTAACGTCGCTGCTACTCATTCTGAATATTGGCTTCTACAACGAAGTCTCTGATGCCGAAGTCAATAGAATATTTTTCATTAAAAAGCATCCAACGTTTCGAGTGCAGTTTTTTAACATTCACGCCAATGATGGCAATCTTCGACGCATAGAAAAACTGACGAGCGAGCAGAGACAGGACATAATCGACTATTGTAAATACAGGTTAGGTATCGATTCAGAGGTTACGACCCAAGCTGACATTGAAATGTGCGCGAGGAGGTAGGATCAAAAAACGGGAGCATTCAGTAAATACCTGAAGACAGTCCAATTCAGATAAATTATGAACCACCCCTTGTTATTTACTCGCTATTAAGAATAGTGGTTTAGCCGTATTTTCTCCCTCACTCTAGCTATGAAGTCAGGTCAGCCATCGCAAAGACTGAAACCTATAAATAAACTCAAATAACTACTTTATTCGCTAATTTTACTACTTGCATGAGGCTACTATGAGTACTGTGGTTCGCTCGGAAGCTGTAAAGTCGTTGCATACAAATTACGACACATTAATAAATAATTACAGGATACTCAAGGAAAAACTTGGATCTGGAGCTCCAGTTGAAAATACAAAGCTATGGCATTATAAAAAAGAGTTGAACCGAGTTGGCGAAATGGATGTGCCGGCAATTGCCAGGCTTTTCGGAATAGTAAATAAATATTGCGCCCTTAACGAGCTATTCAGGAACGACAGGAAGACAATAGTTGAAGATCAAAAACTGATAGATCTTCTAGGGGGCAAGTTTGTTTTAGATGACGAAAATGAAAAATACAACCACAGTTTCTTTGAAGTCTCTATGGCTGGTAGGTTTAGCAAGCTTTTTTCACACAGTGTAGAAGTCGACCTATCGACTGAATGCGATATAATCATAAGCTCTAAAGGACTTGCGATAGAGTGCAAATACTTACACAGCGAAAAGAAATTTAGAAGTGAATTTTCAGATGCCGCTTCTCAATTAAATAAACGTATTCAAGCAGGGCAAGCGAAAACCGGAATAATAGCTATAGATATCTCAAACATGGTTGACAGGCAAAGAATTTTTGAGTTTAGCCAAGAACTGTTTGCTACATTTGTTAGAAATTATGAGCTTCTTATAGAGAGCAGATGCTCGTTTTCCCATGGAATTGCTGAGGACGGAGTATCGGTATCAGTCCTTGAAGATAAAAATTTCGTACATCTTATAAATAGATACATCGGTCACGAACTAGAAATGGTATTCCACAGAAACTTCAAAAGATCTGAGCACGACAAGCTAAGCGCCGCAATTGTTGGCGCATTTTACCAAGCCAACTTAGACCTGTGCTTTGAGTATCAAGGACTTATCCATCCAGTCCCTCTAAGAAGCGCGGGTCATTTTGTCAACATGGCTCTCGAAGATTCTGCTTACGACAACATTCAAAAGCTTTTTAAATCCATGGCTGTCGGAAACTAGGTCGTACGCGGTGAATTCGTTAATAAATAGCTACTTAAAATCATCGAGCGAAACAAAATTAAGTAGATAAACGAATTAACCGCTCGCTACATTAGCAGCTGTGGGCGTTCCACCTTGGGCTGTTTCTAGCAAACAGGGTCGTCCGTGAAAGTTAGTTATTGGCCGAAAGCTGAACCACCACCAGCTGCTACCACCCAGTCCAAAAAAACGGCTGCTTCCCTGATTACTCAGCCTCTTCCCCCCTTTTTCTTAAACAATTTATTCAAGTAATACCTCAAACTCCACCGATCCTTCGGCCGCGGCTTATAGTGCGTTTTATTCCTCTGCCCCGGCTCAACCCCCGCCCCACTCGCCGTGTAGTAATAAAGCGCAATCGACCGCCGAGTGATGCCTTCCGGCGTAGTCAACGGCTCCGGATGCCCGTGATTGCTGTCCTTATCCGTATTGAAAATCACACACCGGTTATAAATCGGCAGCACCTTCTTCAGGCACTTCTTCATCCCCACATCCCAAAGCTCCAGGTTGCCGCCGTACGCCTCCTG
Organism: Pseudomonas sp. AIG; assembly: GCF_977020205.1. NCBI lineage: Bacteria > Pseudomonadati > Pseudomonadota > Gammaproteobacteria > Pseudomonadales > Pseudomonadaceae > Pseudomonas > Pseudomonas sp. AIG. The sequence continues at coordinate 17,268 of NZ_CDROCK010000006.1, forward strand.
CCAGTCCTCGGTCAGGTAAATAATCACGTTCAACCGCCGCTCAACGTTGAGCTTTTTGTTCAACCGAAAATCCGAGTGCACGCCGAGGAAGCCGCCGGTTTTGGTTTCATGTAAGCCACCGCCGGCGAAGTAAGGATCGGGGATCAGCCCTTGAATGCCGGTGAGTTTTTCGAGGAATTCCAGCATGGGTGCGGAGTTGAAGATGTTGAAGACGTTCTTCAGGTATGGGCTGCAGGCGTTGGGGCTGATTTGGCGTTTGAGTTGGCCTTTGTAGCCGCGCTCGTAGATTTGTTCGTTGTCGGTCGGTTCGACCGGGAAGTGTTCGCGGATGCTGGCGATGACGTCGGCTTGCAGGAAGTTATCGATGACGATGTGTGGGAATGGCGTGGCTTGGGTGTATTCGTGGGTCAGCGATTCGCCGAAAGCACTGGCGGCGTTTTGGTCGAAGTCGAGTTCCGGGGTCAGGGTGATGGGGAGTGTTTGTGTGTTGGCTTGCATTGCCGCTCCAATTAACTTGAATGCTTTCAGGTCTCGGTAAACAAGGCTGGGCGCTGGGCGCGGTGCCTTTGTTTTTTGCTGAGTACGAATGCGAGCAGGTTGCCATGTCGGCAATGGCCTGCCGAGTGTCCTTCGCTTAAACATGGCACGGCGGTGTTACGGCATGTTTCTGGCTGTCACAAACGCGTCATATTGCCTCTGCTAATCTCCTCGGCGCCCTGCCCTACACCCCAGTCCTAGAGCCCCCAACCGAAGGTGCCGCCAAGGTGTTTCCGACTTCCGTTCGCCAGCCAATCATCCTGCGCTCCGACAATCTCCGTTCCGATGACTTCGGCGCGTTGTTCTCCCGATTCTTCGGCAACCGATATTCCGACTCCCCGCCGCTGCCGTCGAACATCATTATCGGCGGCGTTTACGGGCGGCACGATGGCGTCAGTTTCCGGCGCATGCATTACCACGGTGATTTCAGCGTTTCGTTTCCCGATCCGCAGGATGAGATTACGTTTGTGATCCCCACGGCGGGCAAGATTGTTTTCAATCACGCGACCGAGTCCATCGGTGTGACGCATGTGGGCCTGGCGGTTGATAAGGCCGATATTCGCTCGATGCGCTTTGTTGATGATCATGCGCATCACGGCATGTCGATCAATCGTCATCAACTCACCGAGCGGTTGTCGATGCTGTTGGATAAACCGATTCTGGAGAAAATCGTTTTTGCACCCAGCGTGGACCTGAACACTGCAGCGTTTCAGGGGATTCGGGCGTTGATTGATCTGGCGACGGGGGCGGAGTTTGATCTGTTGCTCAACAGCGGGACTTTGATGCCGTCGCGGTTGCGCGAGATGTTGATTGATGCGGTGCTGGAGGCCTGGCCGCATAACTTTTCCGAAGCGTTGCGACGGCCGACGCCGTTGGTTGCGCCTCGGCATGTGAAGTTGGCAGTGGAGTTTATTCAGGCGCATCCGGAGCAGTTGGTCAGTGGTGTGGATCTGGCGCGGTTGAGCCATGTCAGTCAGCGCGCGTTGCAGGAGGGATTTCGGCGGTTTGTCGGGATGTCGATTGTGGCGTACCAGCGGCAGGTGCGGCTGGAGCGGGCTTATGAGGTGTTGAAGCAGCGGGGTTCGGGGTCGGTGACCGAGGTGGCGTTGCGGTTCGGGTTTAGTAATGTGGGTCGGTTTTGTCAGTATTTTCAGGGGGCTTATGGGGTGAGTCCGGCGGAGTTTCGGGCTCGGGGGTGATGGGGTAACAGGTTTGCAAGGTAACGTGTGGTGGGAAGATTTAGCTAAAACGTCGCACCGCGCCGATGGGTCGCTAAGCGTGGGGATGGCACGCCGGCGCGGTTGATCGAGGAGTGGGCGCGGAGGCGTTTGACCGAGTTGGCCAGTTGATTTTGCGGTGACTGCTTTCCCCTCACCCTAGCCCTCTCCCCAAGGAGAGGGGACCGAGCCGGGGATATTGAAGATCTACACCGACCTGAGAGTCTTGCTTTGAATCCATAATCGCCTCGATCTTTCAGGTCGATGCATGACGCAAGACGCCTCGGTAAGTCCCCTCTCCCACAACTTCATATACAAGCGCAAGGGACACTCGCAGGTTTTGTGGTGCGGCTGCCCCTCACTCCAGTGCTCTCCCGAGGGAGAGGGAGCGGATTGGTGGGCTTTTCAAAATTTGAGCTCGACTCGGTATGCCACGTCGGTGTAACTCTTCCAATCCACGCGGTCAGTCCCCTCTCCCTTCGGGAGAGGGTTAGGGTGAGGGGCTTTTGCGGGAGCGGGCTTGCTCGCGAACGCGGTGGGTCAGTCGATTTGATGTTGACTGGTCTGGCGCTTTCGCGAGCAGGCTCGCTCCCACAGTGGGTTTTGGGGTGTTTGTTGGATTGGGGGTCATCCTTGATCCCGTGTGTTTTTTAGAAGGCGTAACTGGCCTTGAGGCCGCCGTTGAAGCCGTGGCTGTCACCGCCGCCGTTGGCGCCCACTTCTGCACCCAGGCTCAGGGCGCCGAGGCTGGCCATGACGTTGACGCCGCCGCTGAATTGGTCGCGGTTGTCGAAAGCGGCGCGTTGTTCGATATCGAGGCCCAGCAGGTGGCTTTGGCTGTCGACCTGGTTGTCGCCCAGTGTGCGTTCGTAGCCCACTTGTACGCCCGGCACCAGTTGCCATGCGCCCATCGTCACCGGGGCGAAACCTACGTTGAGGTTGGCGACTGCGCTGCGGCGGGTGGCGGTGTTGTCGTCGACGTCGAGTGAGAGTTCGCTGCCCTTCTCTTTGAAGCCGTTGAGGTCGAGGTGGCTGACGCGAAAACCGAGGCTGGGTTCGAAGGTCATGCCGTTGACCGGGGCGCGGTAGCCGAGGGCGACGGTGGCGCCGCTGAGGTTGCCGTGGCTGTTGCCTTTCGCGGTGCCGAGGCCGCCGCCGAGCTCGCGTTTGCTGTCGTAGTCGACGTAGCCGGCGCTGGCATTGGCGTCGACGAACAGGCCTTGTTCGAGGCTGGTGAAGCCGTAGCGGGCGCCGATGTTGAGGAAGGTGAAGTCGGTGTCGGCTTCGCCACCCGCTCCGCCGACCGTACCTTTGCTGTAGCCGAAGCCGCCACGTGCGCTGAGTTGTTCGCTGAAGCGCTGGGTGATGCCGACCATCAGACCTTGGCTGTGTTCGTTGCTGCTCTCGGCGTGGGCCGAGCCGTCGGTGCCGAGGTAGCTGGCGAGCGCGGTGGTCCAGAGGCGATATTGGCCGACCTTGAGGTCAGTGCCGCTGGCGAATGGCGCGGCGGCTTGTTCGATCATCGCGTTTTGCCGCAGCAAGTAGCTGGCGGCGTCGGCGTGAACCTGGCCGCCGACCTGGGATTCGACACCGCCGAGGGTGCCGGCGTCGATGGCCGATTGCAGGTAGTAGTTGTAGGCGCTGTAGGTGCCGGACAGGTTGGTGTTCTGCAATTGGCGGAGCAATTCGGCGCCGGCGGCGGCGTTGCCGATCAGCCCGGCCTGACCCGGCAGGCTGTTGTATTCGACCAGTTTGCCGCGCAGCACATAGATGGTTTCCTGCGACAGACCGAGGCCTTGTTTAAGGTAGTTGTCCATGCTGCCGTATTGCGCGGTGACTTCGTCGAGGCCGGCTTGCAGGTAGCTGGCCTGCACGCCGAGCAGCGGCTCGTAGATGGCGGCCATGCTCGGCGGCAGCGCTTTGAGCGTGGCGGCGACGCGGGCGGCGGTGTAGTCGTTAGTAGCGAGGTAGTTGGCCATGATGGTCGCATTGTCGACCCCGGCGATGCTCTGCAACACGGCGGCGGTCCAGCCGGTGCGGTCCTTGCCGGCGGTGCAGTGGAACAGTTGGGCGCCGTCGGTGCTGGCCAGTTCGTTGAAGAGTTGGTTGAACTGGCCGCGCATGCCGGCGTCACTGACGAAGGCGCGGTTGGTCTGTTCCATCATGGCGATGGCGTCGGCGGCGCTTTTGAAGGAGATGTTGGTGATGTTCGAGCCAGAGGTGGTGCTGCCGATGATGTCGATGTTCTGCCAGGTCGCGCCGCTGATCATGGTGTCGGGGGTGGCGGCGATTTCGCTGGGGGTACGCAGGTCGTAAACGGCTTTGATGCCGAGGCCGTTGAGAATCGCCAGATCGGCGGCGGTCGGCGTCAGCGCGTTGGAACGGTAGAACACCCCGGCGCGCATCGTGCCGTCGTGGGCCGTGGTGTACGCGGTGGTGATGCCGGCGACGTCGCGGAAGTTGTCGATGCCTTGCAGGCGCGGCGTGTCGAGCGGTACAGCCTCGGCAGCATGGGCGGCGGCGATGGACAGGCTCAGTACGGACAGCGAACACAAAAGACGTTGAAACACGGTGCAGCCTCATTTCGGTTGGCGTTGGGCTGCCTACTATCTGCACCGGATTTAGACCGAATATGACAAATTCACGCCGCACGAAAATGCCTGCGCGAATGGGCCGTGGGGTGCGTGAATTGTCCATCGGGTCGGATGGTGGAGTTTGAGCGGCGACCCTGTGGGAGCGAGCTTGCTCGCGAATGCGGTGGGTCAGCTAAGGTGATGTTGGCTGACAGGGCCCCTTCGCGAGCAAGCTCGCTCCCACAGGGTTCTTCGGGATGCTGGATATCCTGGATTTGACACAAATTTTGTAGGAGTGAGCCTGCTCGCGATCGCGGTGGGTCATTTAGCAATAATGCGGCTGATAGACCGCGATCGCGAGCGGGCTCACTCCTACAGGGTTCTTTGGGCTATTGGATATCTGTGTTTTGCCACAAACCTGTGGGAGCAAGCCAGCTCACACAGGGATTGAAGGCCGGCAGTGGAATAGTTGATCTACAACAATATCCGCCGATCCCGGCGGCGTTATTCTGGTGTGGCTGAAAACAGCCGTGCTGTGCGCACGTCACAGGCCTTGTGGCCAAGGTGGCGCTAAATGAACAAAAAACGCATTGTCTGGGGGAGCGTTCTCCTGGGCCTTCCGTGTGTCTTGCTTCCGCTCCTTTTGATGGGTTACGTCGCCTGGATGTTGAATCTGGCGGCGGCGCAACAACGTCTGGAAACCCTCGCTTCCGTCGCCTCCAGTCGCGCCCACGGGACTTTCAGTGAAGCGGCCGGCGCACTGAAATCCATCGCGGGTTCGCGGCTCGCGCCGTGCACGCCGGAAAGCATCGACGAGATGCGTCTGCTGACCATCAACACCCTCTCCGTGAAGTCGATCGGCTACGTCGAAGAAGAGATTTACGCCTGCGGTTCCTGGGGACCGGTCGGGCAGCACGCGGCGCCATGGCGCGAGGATTTCACCACCTCGGACGGCGTGCGCGTGTCGCTCGGCGTGCAGTCGCGCATCGTTGCGGCGAAACCGATGATGGCGCTGCAGTATGCGGCGTTCAACGTGCTGGTCGATCCCGAGCAGTTTCTGCATGTGATGCTCGATGAGGATCTGCATCTGACGGTCGGCACCGCGTCCGGGCAATTGATCAGCACCTCGCGCCCGGGCGCGGAACACTTTCTCGCTCGTGTGCATTCCGGCCCGCATTCGGGCCTTGCCGACGGTTATCTCTACACCCTCGTGCACAGCGGCGACTGGGTCGCCATCGCCGCGCTGTCGCGCCATGAGCTGATGCAAGGCCTGATCCGCCGGGAGTTACTGCTGTTGCCCATCGGTGGCTTGCTCGCGGGGGTGCTGGTGTTGCTGATCGTGCGCCGCACCCGGCAACGTCTGTCACCGCTGGCGGAACTGCAACTGGCGGTGCGCAATCGCGAGTTCGTTGTTCACTATCAACCGATCATCCGCCTCAGCGACGGTGCCTGCGTCGGTGCGGAGGCTCTGGTGCGCTGGCAGCATCCGGATGGCTCGCGGGTGTGCCCCGATGCATTTATCCCACTGGCCGAGCACAGCGGTTTGATTCTGCCGATCACCGATCAGGTCATCGACAATGTGATGCGCGACCTCGGCCCGTTGCTGGTCAAGGAGCGCGGCTTGCACGTGGCAATCAACCTGGCGGCCAAAGACGTCAGCAGCGGCCGCTTTCTGCCGAAGCTGGAAGCCGCATTACGTCGCGCCGATGTCCAGCAACAGCAGATCTGGCTGGAAGCCACCGAACGCGGTTTCGTCGAGATCGACTCCGCGCGCACGACAGTCAATCGCGCCCGAGAACTGGGTTATCTGGCGGCCATCGACGATTTCGGCACGGGGTTTTCCAGCCTCCAGCATTTGCAGCAACTGCCGCTGGATGTGCTGAAGATCGACAAATCGTTCGTCGACAACATCGATCAGGATGCCGCGACCGGCACCGTGACCGGCCACATCATCGAAATGGCCAAGAGCCTGCGCCTGCAGATTGTCGCCGAAGGCATCGAGACTGAAGCGCAGCGCGAATACTTGCGTAATCATGGCGTGCATTTTGGTCAGGGCTGGCTGTTCGGCAAAGCGATGCCGGCGGAGGAGTTTTTGCGGTTCTATCAAGACTGCACGAAAGAAGCGGTTGAGCAGGATGCGCTGGAAGCAGCGATGCCGATTTAAGCGCGCATAAACACCTGGGCAAACCCATCTTCGGTCGCGCGATGGGTTTGCAGATAGCCCGCTTCAGTTGGTCTGGCTGACAACCTTGATGTCTGTAATCCCTACCCGCCTGGCCTGCTCGAGAATCTCCTCGGCCGTTGAATCCGCTGTGGGCATGATCAATCCGTTTTCCGCGTCGCCCAGATGTAGTTCCAGCAGATGCATCGCGGCCTCGTGCTCGGCCAGTTGCTGTTCTTTGAGTTCAAGCAGAAAGGTGCGAGGCTCGCCGTTGAATCGGTAATCGATGTGATAGGTGTACATGATGTCATCCGCGTCAGTAGGAAAAGGCAACTGATTATCCTGACGCAGTGGTCAGTTTTTAGTTCAAATTGAATAGCCTCTCCGGTCAATCTGGATTTCACAGCAAACTTTTCGCGCGCCGGGGCGTCCTTTTCTTAAACCCCTTAGCGGCTGATTTCAGCCAAGGATCGGCGATGACCTTCTTCATTTTTCTTCTGGCCTGCGCAGCAGCGGCAACCACTGGCGTGATGTTCAAACCGGGGCCGTGGTACGAAACGCTGAACAAACCCGGTTTTACCCCGCCCAATTGGGCGTTCCCCGTGGCCTGGACGATTATCTATCTGCTACTGGCCTGGGCCGGTTACCGCTTGAGCCTGATCCCCGGCAGCCAGACCGTGCTGGCCCTATGGGCGGCGCAGATTGCGTTGAACACGCTGTGGACGCCGGTGTTCTTCGGCGCGCATCAGGTGCTGGCGGCGATGGTGATTCTCACCGTGTTGTGGCTGGTGGTTGCGGCGATGGTGGTGCTGGCGATACAACTGGACCTGATCACTGGCTTGATCCTGTTTCCCTATCTGGCGTGGCTGTGTGTGGCCGCCGCGTTGAATTTCTCCATCCTGATCAAGAACCGCTGATGACCCATGCCAATTGGGGTGCTGCAACACCGTGGCCGCAAGGCGAGCGCGAGTTGGCGCAAGTGCGCGCCTTCAACCGCAAACTCGCCTGGCTGCCGCGTTTCAAGATCCGCAATCGCCTGACGCCGCGTTTGATTCAGGCGCTGTTGCGCGTCAGTCAGGTCGGCGGTGCGAGGAAGTTGCGCGAGCATGACCTGACAGCTGAGCAGAAGATGCTGGGTAACGTACCGGTGCGGATCATCCGCCCCAAAAGTCAGGCGAAAGCCGTGGTGCTGGACTTCCACGGTGGCGGCTGGGTGATCGGCAATGCGCAGATGAACGACAACTTCAACATCGCCATCGTCAACACCTGCCAGGTGACGGTGGTCTCGGTCGATTATCGATTAGCGGTTTCGACGCCGCTTGAAGGTCTGCTGGAGGACTGCCTCAACGCGACTCGCGGGGTATTGAGTGATGCCGAATTTGCCGGTCTGCCCGTCGTGGTGGTCGGTGAATCGGCGGGGGGTCATCTGGCGGCGGCGACCTTGCTGGCGCTCAAGCAATGGCCGGAGTTTTTGCAACGCATCAGCGCCGTGCTGCTGTATTACGGCGTCTACGACCTGACCGGAACCCCAAGCGTGCGCAGCGCGCTGGCGGATACGCTGGTGCTGGACGGCCCGGGCATGGTCGAGGCACTGCGCTTGCTGACCCCGGAACTGACTGACGAACAACGCCGCCAGCCACCGCTATCACCGCTGTACGGCGACTTCGCCGGTTTCCCGCCTGCACTGCTGTTTGCCGGTGAACTCGATCCGCTGCGCGACGACACCCTCGATATCGCCAAACGCTGGGCGCAATCGGCGCCGGTCGAGATGTACTTGCTGCCCTGCTCGCCTCACGGTTTCATCCACTTCCCCACGGCCCTCGCTCAGGGCGTTCTGGCCTACAGTCGGCAATGGATTTCGGCGCGCATCGAGGCCGACACTCAAGCGCTTTGAAGCGCTGTGGCTTGGTACAACTGCCGATAGGCCGCGACCAGTTGTTCGAGGGAAAACGCCAGATTGCGCCCGCTGGGATTGGGCAGCACCCAGACCGCCGCACCGCCGAAAGTTTCCGGCTGAAGCCCCCAGGCAATGGCTTTTTTCCCGGAGAGCCCCGCGTAAGCCGCTTTGCCGAGAAACGCCACATGCCGTGGTGTGTAGCGGGCCATCTTCGCTTCGAAATCAGCGGCGGCAGCGATGAATTCCTGCGCTGACACTTGATCCGCCCGCGCGGTTGGCCGGGCGACCACCGCCGTCAAACCGCACTGATGTTGCAGAATCGAGCGGTCGTTTTCCGGGCGCACTTCTTCGGGCGTGAACCCGGCCAGATGCAGCGTGCGCCAGAACCGATTGCTGCGCCCGGCGAAATGATGTCCCTGCTCCGCCGCGAGCAAACCGGGATTGATCCCGCAAAAGACCACTGACAGATCCTCCGCGAGAATGTCTTCGAGAGCGTTCATGTTCGCGCTCAGCCGCAAATCACGCTGACGGCGTTGCGCACAATCGCGGTCAGTTCTTCGCGGGACTTGCCCGCCCGCGCGCGGATCGAAATGCTGTGCAGCAGCGAAGAAGCAATCACCGCCAGCGCGGCCAAATCACTATCGGGCTTCAGTTCGCCAGCCTCGATTGCCGTTTGCAGGCGTGCTTGCAGATCAGCATCCAATTGGCTGAGGCGTGCCGACAGCACATTGCGGATTTCCGGGTCTTCAACCGCTTCGGTGGTCGCCGTGCCGATGGCAAAGCAGCCACGAGGTTGACCGTCGCCCGAGAAGTAGATCGCCAATTGCCCCTCATAAAAACCGCTCAGCGCCTGGGCCAGGGTCAGGCTGCTGTCGGTCAGCGCGGCCTGCATGGCGGCGTGCGCGGTGTCCCAATATTGATCGAGAGCCTTGATGTACAGCGCGTGTTTATCGCCAAAAGCGGCGTACAGGCTCGGCCGGTTCATCCCTGCCGCCGTGGCGATGCTGTCCAGCGAAGCACCGGAATAGCCGGTATTCCAGAACACACCGAGGGCCTGCTGCAGCGCCGTTTGCGGATCATAGGCGCGAGGACGGCCACGGCCTTTTCCTTCTGTCGGTTTATTTTGTGCCATGTCGTACAAATTCCTTGCATGGATGGGAAGTCGCTCATATTCTTACACCATCGCACAAAATTAAGGAACCAGAAATTCCTTGGTTAGCAGCTTTGTTATGGCGCAGCCCCAATGGGCTGTAGCAACGACGAACAGCGGTAAGGAGCGATCCTCCCCCACCGCGCACCGATTTGATTTTTCGCAGCCATTAATCACGTCGCGGCGACAGGCGATTGCCCCGGTCGGCCCGATGTTCCGTTTGCGCTTCAGCATTTTGGATAGAGCAGATCATGACCCAGCCAATTGATCTCACCGCAGCACATGCCAGCGCCCAGCCGATCCGCGATCTGCCGGACGCCCCATCGAAAAAACCGCTCAAGCAAAGGGTGCGACCACTGTTGATGGCAGGCGTGCCCGCGCTGTTCGCGGTCATCGGCTACAGCCAATACCGGGCGAACGAGCCTTTCGTTTCCACCGACAACGCCTATGCCCGCGTGGCCAAGGCATCGATCAATGCACGGGTGTCCGGGCAAGTGGTCGAGATTACCGTGGACGACAACCAGCCCGTGCGCAAAGGTCAGGTGTTGTTTCGCCTCGACCCGCAACCGTTACAGATCGCAGTCGACCGCGCCGAAGCGCAGTTGGGCAATGCTCGCCTGCGCATCGACGGCCTCAAGGCCAGCTATCGCCAGCAGCAGGCCGAACTGCAATCGGCGCGGGCGTCGGCGGACTACGATCAGAAAGAGTTCGCTCGCAAAAAAGCACTGATCGCCAGCGAGTTCGTCTCGCGGGCAGCCTATGAACGCGCCGACACCGACCTGAAAGTCTCACGCCAACGCATCGCTTCGATCGAGCAACAGATCGCCAGCACCGTAGTCGCCCTCAGTGGTGATCCGGACATCGCCATCGACCGACATCCAACCGTGCGCGAAGCCAAGGCCCAGCTCGACGAGGCGCAGCTCTATCTGTCCTACGCCACAGTGACCGCACCGGCCGACGGCATCGTGGCCAAGGTCGACGACTTGCAGGTGGGCAATTACGTCAGCAACGGCAGCGCGGCGTTCGCATTGATTTCCGACCATGAGACCTGGATCGAAGCCAACTTCCGCGAAACCCAGCTCAACCACATGCGCCCCGGCCAGACGGCGACGATCACCCTCGACACTTATCCTGACCGCCCCTTCAAGGCCCACGTGATCAGCATGAGCCCCGGCGCTGGCGCGGACTTCGCCCTGCTGCCGCCGGAAAACGCGACCGGCAACTGGGTGAAGGTGGTGCAGCGGGTACCGGTGCGCCTCGAACTCGACGACGCTGACCCGGCCATGCCGTTGTTCTCCGGCACCAGCGCCACGGTCGAAGTCGACACCGGCCACCGCACGCCGTGGTGGTATCCACTCAAGTCGTTGCTCAGCGCGGGGTAATGGTGATGAACAACACGGCTGATCTGCGCGCATTACGCTTCGTCGCCTTACTGACGACTTATCTGCAATCGATGAATCTGCCATTGCCCAATGCCGCCCTGCGTTTGATACAGGGCAGCCTGTCGATGACTGACGATCAGGCCGGGTGGATTTTCACGGCGTATCTGGCCGCCAGCGCGATCACTTTGCCGATCGCGCAGTGGCTCGCCGCGTCCTTCGGCTTGAAGCGGGTTTATCAGATTGCCCTGGTGTTGTTTGCCCTCGGCCTGTGGCTCGGCACGTTGGCGAGCACGCCGCTCGAGTTCATCGCCGCGCGCATTCTGCAAGGCCTGGCCAGTGGCGTATTGGCGCCGCTGTCGATGGCGATTGCCCTGAAAACCCTGCCCGCTGAAAAGCGTCCTGCGTTCGGCGCGAAATGGACGGCGCTGGTGCTGTTCGGCATCGTCAGTGGTCCGAGCATTGGCGGCCTGATCTGTGAGTACCTCGACTGGCGGCCGATGTTTTACCTGAGCCTGCCGCTGATCGCGTACATCTTCATGACGGTGGCGTTGCTGCTCGCCGAGAAAAAAGCCGAGCAGCGTCCGCCCTATGATTTCTTCGGCTTCGGCACGTTCACTGTCGGCATGATCGGCCTGCAGATGCTCCTTGATCGTGGCGAGCGCCTGGACTGGTTCGACTCGCTGGAAATCTGCATCGAAGCGCTGGCCTGCGCGCTCGGGTTGTACCTGTTCATCGTGCATCGGTGGACGGCCAAAGTGCACTTCGTCAGCAAGGCGCTGCTGCGCGATCGCAACTTCGTGCTGTCGACGGTGATGTTCTTCGCCCTCGGTTTTGTGCTGCTGTCGACCATGGCGCTGACCTCGCCGATGCTCGACGAAATCATGGGCTACCCGCCAGACACCACCGGGTTCCTGACCATTGCGCGCGGCATCGGCCTGGTCGGCGCGTTCCTGCTGATGGGCCGTGCGCCGGGCTGGATCGACACACGGGTGTTTATCACCGCCGGTATCGCGCTGGTGGTCTACGCCAATTGGCTGATGCTCGGCTACTCGCCGCTGATGGACTGGACGCCCGTGGCGTGGAGCGGATTCCTTCAAGGCGTCGGCCTCGGCGTGCTGATGCCGGCGCTGAGCAAAGTCGCGTTCAGCACGCTCAATCCGGCATTGCGCGCAGAAGCCACCGGCCTGTTCAACCTGATGCGCGTCTACGGCAGCACCCTCGGGGTGGCGGTGGTGCAGATCTTTTTCTTCAACAACACCCAAGCCATGCACGTCGCGCTGGTCAGCCAGTTGACGCCCTATCGAACGGCGCTGCCGACCTCGTTATCGGCGCTGGAAGGTCTGAACCACCTGGTGACCCATCAGGCTGCGTTCGTCGCGGTCATGGGCCAGTTCAAGATTTTGATGCTGGCGATGCTCGTGGTGAGCCCGCTGGTGTTGTTGCTGCGCAAACCGGCTGCGGCCAACTGATCTTTGTGGAGTCTGCAAAATGAAAACGTCTACACGCTTCACTCGCTCTGCAAGCCCCGGCGTTCTTAGCGTATTGGCCATGATGGTCATGCTTTCTGCCTGCACCGTCGGCCCCGACTTTCAGCGCCCTGCCGCTGATTCGTCACAGCACTACGATGAGCAAGCCGAGCAGTCGTCCGGTGCTCAGCGCTTCGACATGGGCCAGGGAATCAACGGCGATTGGTGGACCGCGCTGCGCTCGCCAAAACTCGATCAAGTGATGCGCCGCGCCATCGACGGCAACCTCGAACTGGTCGCCGCCGATGCGACCCTGCGCCAGGCTGCGGCCTCCGTTGCAGCGGCGGAAGGCGCGCTGTACCCGCAAGTGGATTTTGCGGCGGCGGGCGGTCGGCAACGCACTCACAGCGGACCGCAGCCGAGCGTTGCCAATGTCTACGCCATCGGCCCACGGGTGACATTCGACCTGGATGCTTTCGGCGGCATCAAACGTGAAGTCGAAGGCCAGCAGGCGTTGGCCGATTTGCACAAACACCGCTACGAAGCGGCCTACCTCACTTTGACCGGCGAAGTGGCCCGGCAGGCGCTGCTGATCGCTTCGGCCAATGCGCAAATTGAGGCTGTGCAAACACTGCTGGCCAATGACTCAAAAAACCTTGATCTGGTGCAGCGTGCTCAGCAAAGCGGCAGCACCACGCGCATCGATGTGTCGCTGGCCGAAACCCGCCTCGCGCAGGATCGCACGTTGCTGCCGCCCCTCGCCCAACAGCGTGATGCGGCGCGGCATGCCTTGTCGATCCTCGTCGGCAAAGGCCCGGCCGACTGGATCGCGCCGGATTTCACCCTCAGCGACTTTGCCTTGCCGACGACGCTGCCGGTCAGCCTGCCTTCGGAAACCGCCCGCAATCGCCCGGATATCTTGCAGGCCGAAGCCGAACTGCACATGGCCAGCGCGGCCGTGGGGGTGGCGACAGCCAATCTCTATCCGCGCATCGAGTTGTCGGCCTCACTGGCACAAGCCGCGTCCGGCAATGGCGGCGCCGCACTATGGGGGTTCGCGGCCGGCCTGACTGCGCCGATTTTCAATGGTGGCACGCTGAAAGCCGAACGTCAGGCCGCCATCGATGGCTACAACGCCTCGCTCGCGCGCTATCAGCAAACCGTGATTGAGTCGTTCGGCCAGGTCGCGGACAGCTTGCAGGCGATCCATCACGGCGCCGAACAAAATCTGGCGCAGGACGATGCGTTGCGCGCCGCCGACAGCAGTTTGCGCCTCAACCAACAGGCTTACGCCCAAGGCGAAAACAGCGTCCTGCAAGTGCTCGAAGCCGAGCGCGCGTACGAGCAAGCGCTGCTTGGGCAGATTCAGGCGAAAACCACGCGCTATCTCGACACCGTGCAATTGTTCGTGGCGCTGGGTGGCAATTCCGTAGGCGTCTTCGCGCAAAAACTCGCCGCCCGTGCAGGCACTGGGCAAACCCCGCTGTAACCATCGACACTGGAGAAAAACCATGACTTACGAAGCCTTTCACGATGCGCTTCGCGACACCCGCTGGCCACTGAACAACGGTGCAGGCTCGATGCCGGCCGTTGGCTTTGGCACGTTATTCCGCGACTTGAGCACCACCACCGAAGCGGTCAAATGCGCGCTGGAGGTGGGTTTCCGCCACTTCGACTGCGCCGAACGTTATCGCAACGAAGCGCAGATCGGCGTAGCGTTTCAGCAGGTTTTCGCTGCCGGGCAGATTCGCCGCGAAGACGTGTTCATTACCACCAAACTGTGGAACACCAACCACCGCCCCGAGCGGGTCAAACCGGCCTTCGAGGCGAGCTGCCAACGCTTGCAAACCGACTATATCGATTGCTACCTGATCCACACGCCGTTCGCTTTTCAGCCGGGTGACGAACAGGATCCGCGCGATGTATTCGGCCATGTCATCTACGATGGCGAGATCACGTTGCTCGACACCTGGCGTGCGCTGGAAAGTCTGGTGGATGAAGGTCGCTGCAAATCCATCGGTTTGTCGGACATTACTTTGGAAGCGCTGAAAGAAATCGTCGCGCACGCACGGATCAAACCGGCCGTGGTGCAGATCGAGTCGCACCCGTACCTGCCGGAATGGGACATGCTCGAGTTCTGCCAACAGCACGGCATCATTCTTCTGGCGTTCGCGCCGCTGGGTCACGGGATGCAGCCGAATGTGCTGGAGGACGCCGTGCTGACCGGGATTGCCCGGCATGTACAGAAAACCCCGGCGCAAGTGGCACTGGCGTGGGCGGTGCAGCGTGGCACGGCGTTTCTGACGACCTCGGCGACGCCAGCGCATATTCAGGAGAATTTTGATGTTGCGACATTGCCGCAGCGGGCGATGCGTGAGATCAAGGAAGACATCAGCACGCGGATCCGCTTCAATTCGGTGGTGGAAACCGGGGTGCCGGGGTTTATTCCCGGGCGCAAGTCTTGAAGTTTGTGGCGTGACGCAGAGTGTAGCCCTCACCCCCCGCCCTCTCCCGGAGGGAGAGGGAGCCTGATCGGGGGATGTTCAAGTGATGTGAACATCCAGAATGCTTTGTCGAATCCATAATCGCCAAGGCCTTTCAGGTCGGCGGACAGCGCGAGACACCTCGGTCAGTCCCCTCTCCCTCCGGGAGAGGGTTAGGGTGAGGGGCTGCCATTAGAAGTGAACACCGACCCACCAACACCACACAACCCACCATAAGGCGGAACAACGATGGACGTTTTCCAGAGCATGCGTTTCTTCGTCGCCGTCGCGCAAAGCGGCAGCTTTACGGCCGCCGCCGAGTTGCTCGACACCACCACAACCAACGTCTCCAAAGCCGTGTCCGCCCTCGAAGCCCGCCTGCACACGCGTCTGATCAACCGTACCACCCGCCGCCTCGCCCTGACCGAGGCGGGCCTGCGTTACCTGCAACGCTGTGAACGCATTCTCGACGATGTCCGCGAGGCCGACGAAGAGGCCGGCACCGCACAAACCCTGCCCGTGGGCCGCTTGAAAATCCACGCGATGTCGGCCATCGGCAACCACTACGTGATCGACGCCATCGCCCGCTATCGAGAAATTCACCCCACGGTGATGTTCGACCTGACCCTGACCAACCGCGTGCCGGACTTGCTCGAAGAAGGCTACGACATGTCCATCGTGCTGGCCCGCGAACTGCCGGATTCCGGCTTCGTCGCGCAACGTCTCGGCATCACCTACAGCATCCTCTGCGCGTCGCCGGCTTATCTGGAAAAACGCGGCACACCGCACTCGCCCGACGCCCTGGCCGAACATGAGTGCCTGCGCATCGTCAACACGGTGATGCCAGTGGAGCACTGGACGTTCGAGGGGCCGCAAGGCATGGAGACCATCACTATTCCCCTGTCACCCTTTCACATCAACACCGCCGACGGCATGACCATCGCGATCAGAAAAGGCATGGGTATCGGCATTCAGCCGATAGCATCGGCCGTGGATGGCCTGCGGGCGGGGACATTGGTGCGGGTGCTGCCGGAGTACCGGCTGGAGGAATTGAACCTGTTCGCGATCTATCCGTCGCGCAAGTTCGTTGATGCGAAAACCAGAACCTGGGTGGATTTTCTCAAGCAGTCGATCCCGGAATTACTGGCATCGGATGAAGATATTGCGGGAGCAAGTAAGCACTGAGCGCAGCAGACCAGGAGTGTCGACCCTCCCTTCTCTGCAGTGAATCAACTGGAGCAGCCAGTGCCCATGACCTGGTATTGCAAAACATGGCGCTCGCCATGGGAGTCTTCATAAGTCATCTGAACCGGCACGGGTGCGCATTCATTGGCCGGCTCAGTGATCGAGATCACGTGCTCGATGTCGAGTTTGCTCGAGTAGCCATAGGTTTCGACCGGCAGGTTTTGCGTTTCCGTCGTATCCGCATACGCCTGCGCGCCCAGACTGCCAAGCAGTAACGCCATTGCGATTTTCATTGTGTTCATGATGTTCACCGTCTCGTTGAGTGGGCCGCTTCAGCGTGATTGCTGCTGGCCTGGAGACGATGCTAGGGAATGACAGTGGCGGGAAAAATCGGGTGGTGGGACAAACACTGTTGCCGAATCGTAGGTGAATGGCAGCATACCTATAGCGGGCGTTCGACCAGACTCAGGCAAGGTAAAAGAAGTACAGCGCCAAACCCAGCAACTGCATGATCAACAGGATCGCAAGGACGTGGTTGCAGCCCTTCCACGCCTTGCTCACCGGTTGGTTTTTTGCCACTCGGTAACGAAGATAACTGTCGAGTGACAGCGAGGCCGTGGGGATGAGCACGAACAAAAACGTCAAAAAGAAATTAAACATTTCCCTTGCCCATCGACTCCCAACATGAAACCGGATTTGTTCGCTGCATCGTGCACTGCTCAAGTCGTCTGAGCAGACAGCTTAGCTGATCGGCATGTACCCGGAATCCTTGGGGTTGTGCACCGCAGTGATCCCGGGCGATAACACTTGGTGGGGACAAGTCAGTGACATGCAAACCCGCAACACCGCCATTCAATGGCAGAATCCCCTGACCCTGATGATTTCGGAGACCACAATGCTGCGCGTGTTTGAACAACGGCTCGACCCATTTCCTCCCGACGAAACACCACCCCCGCCGGTCGGCCTGATGCGGTTCCTGTGGGCCTGCACGCGCGGCGCACGCGGTTATATCCTCGCACTGGCGCTGCTGAGTGCCGGTGTTTCAATCTACGAAGCCTGGCTGTTTTCCTTTCTCGGCCAGGTCGTCGATCTGCTCTCGACCTGGCAGGCCGGTGGCGGTGTCAACGCGCAGGAAAGTCGTGTGTTGTGGGGCATCGGCATTGTGTTGTTTATCAGCATCGGGCTGGTGGCGCTGCGCACCATGGTTCAGCACCAGATCCTGGCGATCAATTTACCGTTGCGGCTGCGCTGGGACTTCCATCGACTGATGCTGCGGCAAAGCCTTTCGTTCTTCTCCGATGAGTTCTCCGGGCGGGTCACGACCAAGGTCATGCAGACCGCGCTGGCCGTGCGCGAAGTCTTGTTCACGCTGATCGAAATCGCACCGGGCATTGGCGTTTACTTCATCGCGATCATCGCCCTGGCCGGCGGCTTTGCGCTGAAACTGATGCTGCCGTTCATTGCCTGGCTCGCGTTGTTCGGGCTGGCCATGCTGTACTTCGTGCCCCGTTTGGGGAAGGTCGGCCAGGAACAGGCCGATGCGCGATCGTCGATGACCGGGCGCATTGCCGACGCTTACACCAACATCACTACGGTGAAGCTGTTCTCCCACTCCAAACGCGAAGCGCACTTCGCCCGTGCGGCGATGGAGGATTTCAAACTCACCGGTTTTCGCCAGATGCGTCTGGTCAGCCAGTTCGAGATCGTCAATCAGGCGCTGGTGGTCGGGCTGATTATCGGTGCCGGCGGCTATGCCCTGTGGCTGTGGCATCTGGGTCAGGTCGGCACCGGCGCGGTCGCGGCGATCACCGCCATGGCATTGCGCATCAACGGCATGTCGCACTGGATCATGTGGCAGATGACGTCGCTGTTCGAAAACATCGGCACCGTGCAGGACGGCATGGCCACCCTCACCCGTGGCCCCAAAGTGCAGGATGCGCCGAACGCCGGCGTGCTGGTGCCGGCTGGCGGCGCGGTGTCTTTTGACAAGGTGAATTTCAACTACAACGGCGAACGGCAGGTCCTCGACAACTTGAGCCTGCACATCCGCCCCGGCGAAAAAATCGGCCTGGTCGGCCGCTCCGGCGCGGGCAAATCGACGCTGATCAATCTGCTGCTGCGCTTTTACGATGTCGACAGCGGTGAGATCCGCATCGACGGGCAAAACATCGCGCACGTAACGCAGGACAGTCTGCGCAGCGCGATCGGCATGGTCACCCAGGACACGTCGCTGCTGCACCGCTCGATACGCGACAACATCGCCTACGGCCGCCCGGACGCCACCGACGAAGACATCCGCCGCGCCGCCGCCAATGCGCAAGCCGACGGTTTCATCAGCCAACTCAGCGACAAGCAAGGCCACAGCGGCTACGACACCCTGGTCGGCGAGCGCGGCATCAAGCTCTCCGGCGGCCAGCGCCAACGCATCGCTATCGCCCGGGTGATGTTGAAGAACGCACCGATCCTGCTGCTCGACGAAGCCACCAGTGCGCTGGACTCGGAAGTCGAAGTGGCCATTCAGGAAAGCCTCGATGAAATGATGCAAGGCAAAACCGTGATCGCCATCGCCCATCGGCTGTCGACAATTGCGGCGATGGACCGACTGATTGTCATGGACGAGGGACGCATCATCGAACAGGGAACGCACACTGAACTGCTCAACAGAAACGGCATTTATGCGCGGCTCTGGCAGCATCAGAGTGGTGGGTTTCTGGGTGAGGAACAGGGCGTGGCGGCGGCGATGGATCAGGCTTGAGGGTGTGGGGCTGAAGTATGTGATGGAAGAGCACAAGGCCAAGCTCGCCGACTACAAGATCTCCATGCCGTAAGTTGAGTGCTGCCCTATTGATGAATGCCGCACGAACGCCGTACGGCACTTCACCCGTGATTGTTGTTCGTTTTATCTGAGGTAGTACTTTTGAAAAAAATAATGTCAGCCGGATGCGTAATCTTGCTCGTGAGTGGCTGCACCTTTACGGCTGTCGATAAGCTCGGACCGGGGGAATATATGATCACCAGCCATGGCAGCATATTCAATTCAAGAGAGGGCATGCTGGAGAACATAAACCAGAAAGCCGCAAAGGCTTGTAATAACAAGCCTTACCATCTAGTAGGTGACTCAAACGCGAATATGGTTATCGCCACGCAAACCCAGATTGGAAGCACTCCAACCACCATCCTTGGACTAAAAGCGATTTGCGAGGATGGCAGTTAATAGCCGAGACTTTCGCCAAGCGGAGTGCGACGGCAACCTTTGAGCAGGGTACGAACGTTGCACTCCCTCCCGACACCTTGATGGCCGTGCACCTTCAACTCGCTGGCACCGCAAACACCGCACTAGCGCGCGCAACCGTGCGCTCCCCGACATGCAGACTAACGGCCGCAAACGCCAATTGACGCCCTTTTTTCGAGTACTCAAGACGCACTTCCAGCCACTCGTTCATTTTTACGGCGCCAAGATAATCCAGAGTCATGCTCGCCGTGATCAATGGCTGCGGAGGATCGCTGGAAAAGGCCATGGCGTAACCCATACCGACATCGGCCAACGTCGCCAATACGCCGCCATGCAAGGTGCCACGGCCATTGGCGTGGCGTGAGTCCGTCAACAATCCCAGTTCCAATTGCAGCCCACTGCCCCTCGCGTAGATCGGGCCAAGCAAATCGAGCAACGGGCTGCTGCGGCTGAATGGGGTGAATCCTTCGGGAATTGCGGTGGCGTCCATGGTCCCTCCGTGTGCCGGCGACTCACCGGCGTCATTGACCTGAATACTTCGATTCAGTTGGAAGGTTTATGGGGAAAGATGTAACGGGGCAAGCACTATACGCATTTGGAATCTGCAGTGATAAACCGTGCGCCTAGAATGAACGGTACTGACACCCGGGGAGCTATCTTGATACCTTGCAGAACCCGAAACAGGCTCTTGTTCAAGGAGGAAAATTGCGGATCTACATTACAGGCGCTTCGTGTGCAGGTGTGACTACATTGGGGCAGAACCTCGCCCTTTTGCTCGACCTGCAACACGTCGATGTCGATGATTATTACTGGATGCCCACCAATCCTCCGTTCACGACTAAACGACCACCCGATGAACGCGTTTCATTAATGCAGCGAGAACTCGACGACGATTGGGTGCTGACCGGCTCGTGTATCAATTGGGGAGACACGCTGATTGCACATGCCGATCTGATTATATTCGTTGTCACTCCAACGCCCACTCGCCTTGAACGGTTGACGGCACGTGAAAAGCAACGCTTTGGCGACCGGATTGCACCCGGTGGTGATATGCATGAGATACATGCGGCCTTTCGAGAATGGGCCTCGCAGTACGACAATCCAGACTTTTCAGGACGTAATCGAGCGTGGCACGAGTCGTGGTTATCCGCGCAAACAGCCCCGGTGTTACGAGTTGACGGCATGAGAAGTACTGAAAAAATGGCGGTGGATGTCATTCAGGCTTTGTCGTGATCGCGGGAACCAGAACGATCAGCCCGTCGACGCCAGATCCGTACGCTCCATCATCCGAACACTGGCAAACGTCGATTCATTACGTGCCTGATCAAGCGTCGTCAGCGGCTTGATCATTGACGGCTGCGTTACCGGTTTACGACTCATTTCAGAACCAGAGCGCTCGTCACTCGGTGGCACGCCAAAGTGCTCGCGATAGCATTTGGAAAAATGCGGCGTGGAAACGAAACCGCAGACATACGCCAGCTCAACGATCGACAAGGAGGTTTGCTTGAGCAGTTGCCGCGCTCGAATAAGCCGCAACCTCAAGTAGTAGCGTGACGGCGTGCATTGCAGGTATTTCTGAAATAGCCGCTCCAGCTGCCGACGTGACAGGTCGACGTATTCGGCGAGGTTATCGAGATCGATCGGTTCCTCAAGATTGGCCTCCATTAACGCGACCACTTCCTGCAGCTTCGGCTGATGCGTACCGACCACGTGCTTGAGCGGCACGCGCTGATGGTCCTGCTCGTTGCGGATGCGCTCGTAGACAAACATCTCGGAAATGGCGGCGGACAGTTCACGACCATGATCACGAGCA
Organism: Pseudomonas sp. AIG; assembly: GCF_977020205.1. Taxonomy (NCBI): domain Bacteria; kingdom Pseudomonadati; phylum Pseudomonadota; class Gammaproteobacteria; order Pseudomonadales; family Pseudomonadaceae; genus Pseudomonas; species Pseudomonas sp. AIG. Next base: position 38,364 of record NZ_CDROCK010000006.1, read on the forward strand.
ATCAGGTGCAGCATCATGTCCAGCGGTGCGGTGCCACCGGAGCTGGTGACGCGGTTGCGGTCAAGGGTAAACAGACTGGTGCTGACGTTGACGCACGGGAACGCCTCCTGCATTGCAGCCAGAAACTCCCAATGCACACTGCACTCATAGCCGTCGAGCAACCCGGCTTTGGCGAGCGCCCAACTGCCGGTACACACCCCGCCCAAGCGTTTCGATTGACGCGCCAACGCTTGCAGCCAGACCGTGTGTTCGCGGGTGATTGCGCTCTGGATGCCGACGCCACCGCAAACGATGACGGTGTCCGCCACGCAGGGATTGCTCCAGGCGCCATCCGGGGTGATCGGCACGCCGTCGCTGGCCCAGACCGGGGCGCCACCGGGGCTGTAGGTATGCCAGCGATACAGCGTCCGGCCCGTCAGTTGATTGGCCATGCGCAAGGGCTCGACAGCGGACGCCAGCGACATGAGGGTGAACTTGTCCAGCAGCAGAAAACCCACGCATTGAGTTGTCGCGTTGGCCACGGAGGGGGTCGATGACATCATGTCCTCATAAGAGTCGGTCTGAGACACAGGCGTCTGTCATGCCCCTCGACATTCGCGAAGGGCGTATCAGGTTCGGCGCAACCGCCTACCCCGCTGACGTGACCCTCGCCGCTGGCGCAGGATGACGCGACGTCACCAGGCCGATAAAGGAAATCGCCAGTGCCAGTCCGATGGTTGTAGTGACCTCGGTGCGGTGTTGCGGGGTGATCATCATCACCGCCAGCGCGGCGCAGATAAACACAATCACCAGCCACGTCAGCCAGGGAAACAGCCACATGCGAAAGGTCAGTTCGACGTTGCGCTGTTGCAATATCCGCCGCATGCGCAACTGCGACACCGCGATCGCCAGGTACACCAGCAAGGCAATTGCACCGGAACTGGCGAGCAGGAACTCAAACAACCCGGCGGGCATGAAATAGCTCCACACGGTGATCGACGCACCCAGCACGGTGCTGGCGATGACGGCGGCACGCGGCACGCCTGCCGAGGAAGTTGCCTTGAGCATCTTCGGCGCATCGCCACGCCGACCGAGCGAGTACAACATGCGCGAGGCAATGTAGATCGAGGAGTTCATGCAACTGGCCACGGCGATCAGCACGACGACGTCGACCATGAACTTGGCGTGGGGAATGTTCATGATTTCCAGGGCGCGCTGATAAGAGCCGACCGAGGCCAGCAACGGATCATTCCAGGGCACCACGGAGATCACCACGAAGATCGACAGCAGGTAAAACACGCCGATGCGCCAGATCACCGAACGCGTGGCCTTGGCAATATTTCGCGACGGGTCGCTCGATTCGGCAGCGGCAATGGTCACCGCTTCGGTGCCGATAAAGCTGAACATGATGGTGATGAACGCGCCGACAACCGCCGACAGACCGTTCGGCGCAAAGCCACCGTGGTCGGCCATCAACCCGCTCAAGCCGCTGACTTCCCTGTCGGGAATCCAGCCCATCAGCACGGCAAACCCGACACCGATAAAACCGATGATCGCCACAACCTTGGCCATGGCGAACCAGAATTCGAATTCACCGTACTTGGACACGCTGAACAGGTTGGTCACCACCAGCGCAATGATCGAGCCCAAGGCGAACAGCCAGGCATCGACCTGAGGAAACCACTGGTTCAAAACATGCCCGGCCGCCAATGCTTCGATGGGAATCACCAACACCCAGAACCACCAGTAAAGCCAACCAATGGTGAAGCCCGCCCAGCGCCCGATCGCCTGATCGGCATAGGTCGAGAACGAGCCGGTGTCCGGGTTGGCCACCGCCATTTCGCCGAGCATGCGCATGACCAGCACGACGAGCAGACCCGAAAACAGATAAGCCAGCAGCACCGCCGGCCCCGCTGCGGCAATGGCATGCCCTGAACCTACGAACAATCCGGCGCCGATAATCCCGGCAATGGACAGCATGGTGACGTGACGAGGCTTGAAGCCCTGCGCCAATTGGCTACTCGAATCCATGGAGTTCGGGCTGATCATTCGTTTTTTTATTCTCTGCTGATCGACATTTAAGCGAGTTGACTCAGGCAAACGATCATCATCGTCGCCTGTAAAACTCCCCGAAAGAAGCCCCCTCAACCGCCGCAGTTCTTATCAACCCCATGATCTGTATGGGGTTATCTTGACTTAAAGACACCTCACCTTACCCGGCCTGCCCGATGAGTCAGTAGCCTGATTGCGCCATGATCGTGTCTGATATCGACATTCGAGAACTACGTGTTCACGATTAAAACCATTTGGTCACCGCGCGCACATTGCAACCTATGTTTGCTGCAATGCCTCATGACTCGGCAACGCAAACACAACCCGCGCCCCACAAGGCGCATTCGCCTCCGCCCACAAGCGTCCCCCATGCGCCTCAATGATCGTGCGACAGATCGACAGCCCCATCCCCAGCCCGGTGGCTTTGGTGGTGTAGAACGCGGTGAAGACTTCTTCCGCGCGCTCACAGGCAAACCCCGGCCCGGAGTCGCTGACCGTGATCCGCACGTTTTCACCGGCGCAAGTGCTGCTGATCGACAGTCGACGCGCGCCCTCCTCCATCACCGCCATGGCTTCGAGACCGTTGACGATCAGATTGAGCAGAACCTGTTGCAACTCGACCCGGTCCGCCAATACCGCCGGCAAGTCGCTGGCCAGTTGCACGGACACCACAGCCCTATACCGAGTCGCCTCACCGCGCGTAAACCCGACCATTTCGTCCACCACCGCATTGAGGTCCAGCGCTTGCCGTTGCGGCGGCGTCTTGCGGATCAATGCGCGGATTCGGCCGAGTACGTCGGCCGCGCGGTTGCCATCGCTGATGATGCGCCTGAGGCCATGCTCGACTTCATCGGTGTTCGGCGGTTGTGCGCCGAGCCAGCGCAGCGCGGCGTTGGCATTGGTCACGGTGGCGGCGATCGGCTGGTTGACTTCGTGGGCGATGGACGCCGCCAACTGGCCCATGGTCGCCACGCGGTTGGCGTGGGCCAGTTCCGCTTGTACCTGACGGTAACGGCGCTCGCCTTCGCGCACTTGTTCTTCCGCTTGTTTGCGTTCGCTGAGGTCGAGGACGAACGCCACGCCCTGTTGCTGACTGGCTTCAAACGCGGCCAGACCGACGATCACCGGCAGGCAACTGCCGTCCTTGCGGATGTATTCCTTTTCGAACGGCTGAGTGCGCCCGGTGCGGATCGCCGTCGCCAGCGCCGCTTCGCTTTCGGCGCGCCGAGCCGGCGGGGTCATGTCGCGCCAATGCACGTTCCCCGAGAGCAGATCATCGCGCTGGTAGCCAACCATGCGCAGGAACGCGTCGTTGGCCTCAATGATTTCCCCTTCAACGCTCCAGACGATAATGCCGATGATGTTGGCATCGACCAGCCGGCGAATCTTCGCTTCGCGCTCGGCGACGTCACGATACAGCCGCGCGTTGTCCAGCGAGATGGCCGCTTGTGAAGCGACCAGCCGCAGCACGGCAACACGCGCCGGGCTGAACACCCCCGCCGACAGATTGTTCTCCAGGTACAACGCCCCGGCGACTCTCCCCTGATTCATCAATGGCAGGCACAGGATCGAGCGGGCGCCGTGCTGTTGCATATAGGGATCGGTGGCGAATGCCGGATCGGCGCCGGCATCGTCCAGACACAGATTTTCGCCGGTGCGCAAGGTCTGGTAGAGCACCGATTCGGCCAGCGCCGTCGCGTTGACCGGCTCATTGCACAGTAAATTGCTGCTGTCGCCAATGCGCGTTCGCGCGGCGATATACGGAATCTCGCCTTCGGTGAGAATCAGCACACCCCGCTCGGCGCCGGCCTGTTCGATGGCGGTGCGCATGATCGTTTGGATCAACCGGTCGAGAACAATTTCGCCAGACACGGCTTGGGAGACCTTGAGCACCGTGGACAGATCCAGATGCTCGACGGCAGTGATGATGGTCGCAGTCGGGCTGGGCAGCGCGTCTTCCTGGCGCAGAAAACGGTGCCGTCGTTCCAGTTGTCGCACCTTGCCATCGGCGCCCCAGCGCAAGTAACCGTAGCGCGCGTCTTGCAGGTAAACGCGGGCGATTTTCGCCAGACCGCGAGCACCGTAGAAACGCGCCGCCAGTTCGTTGGCCAAAGCCTCGATGTGAACGAAACCGTTATCCGCCGCCAATTGAATCGCCTGTTCATACAGCAACTCTGCTTCGATCAGTTGCCCCGCAACCCGCGCGATTTCCGCGCCGACCAGCGCCACGTGGCTGGCGAAGGTTTCGGCACACTGTTGCGCCCAGGTCTGCAGTTGATCGTGGTGTTCTGCCAAGCGTTGCAGTTGATGGCTATTGGCATCGCCGTGGGCGGCCAATGTCAGCGCTGCGTAGAAGTGGTATTCGGCCTCCTCGAAAAAAGAAGAAATCACCCACATTAATTCCTGCGCTTGAGCCGCGCAGTCAGCGGCCGCCGCGTAATCTGCAGCCAGATAACGCGCCTGCAATTTGCGCACCCAATATTTGCCCCGAGCCAGCGCCAGATCAGGCGCGGCGAGGTTCGCCTCGAAGTGCGTCTCATCAAATTGTTCATCGTTGAAACTGCTGAATTCCAGTGTCTGCCCGCGCAACATGCGGATCAGTGCCCGCTGGCAACTCATGAAGCTGATCACCAGTCCGAAGCGGATTTTCTGCGCATAAGCCAGCCCCGCCTCGGCTTGAACCTGCACTTCCGCCAGCGGTTCGCCAATAAACAGCAGGTCGGAAATCAAGCTGTTGCCGGCATAAGCTGCATAGGGCAAATCGCCGCTGCGGTTGCCGGCGCTGAGCGCACGTCGCAACAATTCACGGCACTCGCGCACCGGGCGCATCCAGCGCACCACGAAAATCGAGAAGCACAGGTAGGTACGCGCTTCGTATTGCGTAAGGCCTCGGCGGTCAACCAGATCGCAGCCCAAACGGCCGAAGCGGTAACCGCTGGTGTAGTCACCGAAGCGCCGCCCGGCGACCCGCACAACGTTGGCGTAGAGCATGCAGGAGGCGTCGCAATTGCCGTGCTCCAGACTCAGACTGACGGCTTTACAGATGGTCAGGCATGCGAGGTTCGCATCGGACTGCAACGCCGGGGCCAACAGTTTGCTCAACGCATCCAGCGTCACCAGTGAGGCCGGATCTTCCATCAGCGGCAGGTCGATCAATTGTTCTATGCTGCGCTCACCCAGTTGCGTCCAGATCTGCTGGTATTCCTGGCGCACTTGCTGATCGTCCGGATGCGCCGTCCAGTCGATGCCAACCTGACGCAAATAGGCTAGGCAGACCGCCACCGCGCGGTCGCTGCGATCAAGCAACAGATAGACGTCCATGTGCAAACACGTCACGGCCGCACGCTCTACGGTGGTTGCCGCGCGCTCGGCCAGACCCTGCAAACGGGCATCCGCCAGTGCCAATTGCCCGGTGAGAAATTCGCACTCGGCGCGGTTCAGCTCCAGGGCAAACGCCAACTCATGGCGGCTGTCGAAGCCTTGTGCGCCAAGCACTGTTGCACCCGCGCCCAGGTAGGTCAGCGCTGAGGTGTAAGCGGTCGAAGCCTTGGCGCGCTGACCGGCGAGCAGATTGAATTCGGCCAGTTGTTCACGCTCGGCCCGGGCGCTGATCAGGCTGGTGCCACGGTTGAGTTGGCCGACGATTTCAAAGATCGCCTCTTCGCGCCCCTCGCCCGGCGTTTGCAGCGCCAATAGCCGGCCGATGCGCAAATGCGTCTGCGCACGTTCGGCTTCGGCGATCAGCGAGTAAGCCGCCTCGTGCACACGGTCGTGGGCAAACGCACAGGCGCCGTCCAGACGTCCAACCAGATCCTGGCGCACCGCCGGCCACAGCGCCGCGTGCACGCGAGCCGTGGACAGATCGAGCACGGTGGCCAGGGTGTCGATCCGCGCGACGTTGCCCAGGCACGCCAATTGTTGCAAGGCCTGCCGGGTTTCCAGTGGCAAACGCGCAAGCTTGCCGACCATCAGATCGACAACGTTGTCGGTGTAGCCTTTGCCGTTGATCAGCTCAAGATCCCAGCGCCAACGATTGAGCTGATGGTCGTAAATCAGCAGTTCTTCCTCGGCGAGGGCTTGGAGAAACTGGATGACGAAAAACGGATTGCCGCCGGTCTTGTCCAGCACCAGTCGCGCCAACGTGACGATGCTCGCGGGTGGACAGCGCAACGATTCGGCGATCAGTTGTTCGATGTGCACACCCGCGAGCGGGGTCAGGCGAATCTCGGCGATGTGCGCGCCGGCACTACGAATGGCTTTGAGTTTGCTGCTGAGCGGGTGGTCGGCATCGACCTCGTTATTTCGGTAGGCGCCGACCAGCAGCAGGTGGCCAACCTCTGCGCGGGTCAGCAGCTCTTCGAGCAGATCCAGCGTCGCCGCATCCAGCCATTGCAGGTCATCAAGAAACAACGCCAACGGGTGTTCCGGTCGGGCAAACACGCTGATAAAGCGCTGCAACACCCGCAGGAAACGCTGCTGCGCTTGTTGCGGTTCAAGCTCCGGCACCGCTGGCGGCTCGCCGATGATCAGTTTCAGTTCGGGGATCAATTCGGTCATCAGCCGCGCGTTCGGCGACAGTGCCTGCAACAGCGCCGCGCGCCATTCAACGAGCACTTCGCGGCGCTTGCCCAGCAGCGTGCGCACCAGCCCTTGAAAGGCTTGAACCAGCGTCGCATAGGGAATATCGCGCTTGTACTGATCGAACTTGCCGGAGGCGAACAGCCCCCGCGACGGCACCAGCACTTTATGCAACTCGCTGACTACCGAGGATTTGCCAATGCCTGAGTAACCGGACACCAGCACCAGTTTCGGCGATTGGCTCTGCACCACGTGTGCGAACGCATCGATCAGTGTTTGCACTTCGCGCTCGCGCCCGTAGAGTTTCTCCGGGATCAGCAGGCGATCGATCGCGCCCTGTTCGTTCAGGGTAAATGTCTCGATGTGCCGGGCGCGCTGCCAATCGTTCAGGCAACGACGCAGGTCATGCTCGACGCCGGCTGCGGTTTGATAGCGCTCTTCGGCGGTCTTGGCGAGCAACTTCATGACCACCCGCGAAAGCATCGCCGGCACGGTGGCCACCCGTTCGCACGCCGGCATCGGTAAACGCGCGATGTGGCAATGCACCCATTCCATCGGATCATTGGCGCTGAACGGCAGTGAGCCGGTGAGCATCTGATAAAGGGTCACGCCAAAGGCATACAGATCACTGCGCGAATCGATCGAGCGGTTCATCCGCCCGGTTTGTTCCGGCGCCATGTACGCGAGGGTGCCGGCGATGGTTTCCGGTGGTTCCGGCGCCTGCCGTTCACGGGGCAGACGTGAGGCGAGGCCGAAGCCGGTCAGGCGTGTCTGGCCGTCGCTGCAATTGACCAGAATGTGTTGCGGCTTGAGGTCTTTGTGCACCAGCCCGCACTGGTGCAGGCGGCCCAGCGCCACGGCGATGTTGATGGCCAGCAGCAGGCCGGTTTCGGTGTCCAGCGGCGCGATCAATAAACGCGACAGCGGCTCGCCGCCGGGGTCGTCGAACAGCAGACGCGTGGTTGCGCCTGCGCGTTCAATGGCTTGCGGTTGCAGCGCCCATTCACCGTTGAGATCGTCCTTGAGGCTGTATTCGTGCGCCAGTCGATCGAGGGTCGCAGGCAGCGGCTGAGCGAGGGTCGGGCGCATTACCAGAACATTGCGGCTGCCCTCCCCTTGGCCGCGTTCGCGGGTAAACACCCGCTCGCCGTCGTCCCACAAAATCTGTTTTTTGCTGGCCATCTGTGTCGACACCGTCAAAGGGTTTTCTGCCACGCGGTGGATGACCCGCGATTTTTAGCGAAGACCGCCGTTCAAGCGTTGCGCCGCGCCGGCTCGATGCCCAGGGCTTCGGCGATGCGCACCAGATCCGCCACCGAGCGTGCCGAAAGTTTCTTCATCATCTGGCCGCGATGAACTTTCACCGTCACTTCACTGAGGTTGAGTTGCGCGGCGATCTGTTTGTTCATCAGCCCGACAATGACAAAACTGAGCACCTCACGTTCGCGCACCGTCAATGTCTCGTAGGCCTGGCGCATAACCGCGCCAGACTGCTCGGCAAGCAACCGCGCACTGTCGCGGGCCAGCGCGCTGGCCACGGCGTCGAGCATGTCCTGATCGCGAAACGGCTTGGCGAGAAAGTCCACCGCGCCGGCCTTCATCGCCTTGACGGTCATGGCGATATCGCCGTGTCCGGTCATGAACACAATGGGAATGCGCACGCCGGTCTTTTCCATCTGCTCCTGTAAAGTCAGACCGCTTTCACCGCGCAGGCGCACATCGAGCACCAGGCAACCGGGCACGTCACGTTTGGCCGATGCGAGAAAATTCTGTGAGGTTTCGAAGGTCTGCACCTGCAGGCCGATGGAGCGCAGCAAACCGTCGAGCGCTTGGCGCATCGAGGCGTCGTCGTCGACCACATAAACCACTGGCTCGCGCAACGTCGGCGGGTTGGCGCTGGGGCTGGGGCTGGAATGCGACCACAGGGTCATGCTGTCTCCTCGGCGAGATCGCAACGCGTACGATGTGCAGGTGAATAAATCTAGTCCATGATGGCAAACGCAGCCAGAGGCCAGCCAAACGGTCGCGCAGCAGGCTAGCAGTCGGCGCGCGTTGCCGACAGGCCAGAAAACCCTGAAAATCGGCCATGTCGCCGCCGCCCCACTTCAGCCGATTGAACAGGCAGATTTTGATGTCCAGCGCCTTCCCACAGCCTCGCACTTCTGCCGCGCAATCACGCGACGTGGTGTTCATTGCCTACCCGCGCATGAGCCTGCTCGACCTCAGCGGCGCACAAACGGTGTTCTGGGCGGCGAGCAAAGCCTTGGCCGAACGCGGTCAACCCGGTTATCAACTGCACACCGCCAGCCTTGACGGCGGTTTGGTGCACACCGTCGAAGGTCTGGCCGTGGACACCTGCACGCTGCGCGATCTGGACATTGCCACGCTGGACACCCTCGTCGTCCCCGGTGCACCGGACATCTGCCAGACCCTCGATGAACACGGAGAATTGACCGATTGGCTACGTCGTGCGGCCCCGAGCGCGCAACGCGTGGTCTCGGTGTGCAGCGGCGCCTTTCTGCTGGCCAAGGCTGGCCTGCTCGACGGCTGTCGCGCCGCGACGCATTGGGCCATGTGCGAAACGTTGCGCGAACGCTTCCCGGCGATCGAAGTGGATGCCGATGCAATCTTCATCCAGCAAGGCACGGTGTGGACATCGGCCGGGGTCACGGCCGGAATCGACCTGGCGTTGGCATTGGTCGAAGCTGATGCCGGCCGCGAAGTGGCTTTGCAGGTCGCCCGCGAACTGGTGGTGTACCTCAAACGCCCCGGTGGTCAGGCGCAATACAGCACACTGCTGCAGGCGCAAGTGCAGGACAGTCCGTTGTTCGACTCACTGCACCTGTGGCTGATGGACAACCTCGGCGATCCCAAGCTGAGTGTGGAGCGTCTCGCCGAGCAGGCCAGAATGAGCCTGCGCAATTTCACCCGGGTCTACAAACAGAACACCGGGCGCACGCCGTCCAAAGCCATCGAATTGTTCCGCCTCGAAGCGGCCAAGCGTCTGCTGGAAAACTCAACGCACAACATCGACAAGGTCGCGCGTCTCTGCGGCTTTGGTGACGAAGAGCGGCTGCGCGCCTGCTTTCAGCGGCACCTGTCGATTTCACCGCGTGATTACCGCAGCCGCTTCAGCCGTGAAGGCTGATGGCCGGAACGGCTGAGGGCCAAAGGATCTCGACCGACTATACCTAGGTATAGTTTTGCGCCGGTGCGGACGGCGTATGGTGCAAGAACGACAGGAGTCGTCACGCATGCCATCCGGCCAGGGAGCCTTATGCACAACACGGTTGTCATTGCAGTGGTTGACGACGACGAGGCCATTCGCAGTGCGCTGAGAAGCTTGCTGCGCGCCAGTGGCTACCGGGTGCAGACCTATTGCGGCGCCCGCGCTTTCCTTGCATCAACAGACCTTGCGCAGGTGCACTGCCTGATTTCCGATATCCAGATGCCCGGCATGAGCGGACTGGAACTCCTTGAAGCGTTGCGCGCGCAAGGCTTGCGCATTCCGGTGATTTTCGTCACTGCTCATCCCGATGACGTGAACACCCGAGTCCCCGAAGTGGTGGCTTGCCTGCCCAAGCCCTTCCAGGCCGATGACTTGCTCAAGCACATCGACATAGCCCTGAATTGAACCAAGCCTGTGTAGGTTCGATACCTTCGTATACCTCCCTTCCACGCATGCGTAATCGACGCACACCGATGGACAACTGCGCCCGCAGCCCCCACGCCATAGCATCGTTTTCGACAGCAGGCGATTAAGCGCCATGCAGTACGGCAAGCAGTTTGCGGCGGCCAGTGATCGTCACGCCAGAGTCGAAACCACGACTCGGTTTATCCATCCATCAGCGTCAGGGAGCATTTTATGAAACAGCAATTATTGGTGATCGGTGCAGGGTTCGGCGGACTCTGGAGCACGTTGAGCGCCGCGCGTTTGCTGGACATGCATGACCGTCACGACGTGGAGATCACTCTGCTCGCCCCGCAAGCCGAACTGCGCATCCGTCCGCGTTTCTACGAACCCGACGTGCACAGCATGTATGCGCCGCTCGACGCGCTGTTCGACGCGGTCGGAGTGCGTTTCGTCAAAGGCACCGCCGAGAGCATCGACGGCCAGGCACGTCGCGTGGGTTATCGCGATGAAAGCGGTCGCCCGGGTGAGCTTTCTTACGATCGCCTGGTGCTGGCCAGCGGCAGCCAACTGGCCCGTCCGCCAGTGCCGGGCCTGAAAGAACACGCCTTCGACGTTGACCAGATCGAATCTTCGGCGCGGCTGGAACGCCACCTGATCTCGCTGGCCAGTCAGCCGGCCAGCAAGGCCCGCAACACGGTGGTCATCGCCGGCGGAGGCTTCACCGGGATCGAAACCGCAACCGAAATGCCGGCCCGTTTAAGCGCCATTCTGGGTGAGGGTCAAGACGTTCGAGTGATCATCGTTGATCGCAGCAAAGACATCGCCGCGACCATGGGCGACGGGATTCGCCCGTCCATCATCGAAGCCTCGAAAGAACTGGGCATCGAGTGGATCGTCGACGCCTCGGTCGCCGGCGTGGATGCCAACGGCGTAACCCTCGCCGATGGCCGCCACATCGAAAGCAACACGGTGATCTGGACCGTGGGTTTCCGCGCCAGTCCATTGACTGAACAGCTCAACGCCGAACGCGACGTCCAGGGTCGTCTGCACGTCGATGGCAACCTCAAAGTGCAAGGTCTCGATCACGTATTCGCCGCCGGCGATGTCGCCCGCGCCGCCACCGACGACGTCGGTAACTTCTCGGTGATGTCTTGCCAGCACGCCATCAGCCTCGGTCGTCACGCTGGCAACAACGCCGTCGCCGATCTGCTCGGCGTGGCGCCAACCACTTACCGTCAGCCGAAGTACGTTACCTGCCTTGACCTGGGTGCCTGGGGCGCCGTGTACACCGAGGGCTGGGATCGCCAACTGAAACTGGTGAAAGCCGAAGCCAAAGAATTGAAGACGCAAATCAACAGCGTGTGGATCTACCCGCCGGCCGCCGAGCGCAGCGCCGCGCTGGCCGCTGCCGACCCTGCAATTCCGGTGGCTTGATCGCCCCCCTTCAACCTCGAACCGATGTCTTGCCTGAGTACAAGGAGAACACCATGACCGTGCATCTGGATTCATTCACCGCCAATAGCGCAATCCTGCAAACCCCGCCCGAAGAACTGGTGCCGTCGCGCTACGCGCTGCGCCTGGGTGACATCGACGTGATGGTGATCAGCGACGGCGTCCTGCCGCTGCCGACCCAGACCATGTCGACCAACGCCGATCCCGAAGCCCGTGCTGCGTGGTTCAAGGAGATGTATCTGGGCCCCGACGCATTCGACTGGGCACTCAACGTGCTGGTGGTGCGTAGCGGCGAACAGGTGATCCTCGTCGACGCCGGCCTCGGCGGGCAGTTCCCCGGTTTCCCCCGCGCCGGACAATTTCCCAAACGCCTCGCGGCGGCCGGTATCGACCTCGGCGACGTCACCGACATCGTGATCACCCACATGCACATGGACCACATCGGCGGCCTGCTCGTCGACACGGTGAAAAACCGTCTGCGCGACGACGTGCGCATCCACGTCACCGCCACCGAAGTCGACTTCTGGACCTCGCCGGACTTCACTTATACCGACATGCCCGCACCGGTGCCGGATGTATTGCGCTCCACCGCCAACGCGTTCATCCAGCAATATCAAAGCAAACTGCGCATCTTCGAAGACGCGTTCGAAGTCGCCCCTGGCGTCGTCGCCAAACTCACCGGCGGCCACACCCCGGGCCACTGCGTGGTCTACGTGAGCTCCGGCGACGAACGCCTGACCTTCGCCGGCGACGCCCTGTTCCCGGTGGCCTTCGACCACCCGGACTGGCACAACGGCTTCGAGCACGACCCCGATGAAGCGGTGCGCGTGCGCGTGCGGCTGCTGCAGGAAGCTGCGGCCAGTGGCGAACTGTTTGTCGCCACGCACCTGCCGTTTCCATCGGTGGGCCGTGTTGCCGTGAATGGCGAGGCGTTTCGCTGGATTCCGGCGATCTGGGATTATTGATCGCGATTGCGTTGTGCACCTTCGCCCGGCCTGTGTCGGGCGAAGGCGTGTCTGGGCCATGGACAATCCATCCTGAATTATGGCGACGCGCCGTGGCTCGTCGCACTGCCCGGATGGCAGCGAAGATATTTTGTGCTCGGGCGCCAGTCGCGTAGGCTGACGCTTTTGCGCAAAACAATTTGCCCCCGCAAGGACGCACTGCCCGATGAACACCACACAAGACTGGCTGACCCGGTTGGCACGCAAGCAAGGACAGCCTGCCACTTATGAGGACTACCGACGCAACGAGGCGCTGGAAATACTCGCTCACGTCGGCAGCACCGGCACATGGGCAGACGTAAGTAATCACGCCAACGGTTTTGTTCGTGAAGTCGCTGTGCGAGAAATGTGCAGGCAAGCGTCTGCCGAAGCATTGGCGGTGTTGATCGAACGCCTGAACGATTGGGTCCCGCAGGTGCGCGACCTGGCGGCGGCGGGCCTGCAACACTACCTCTCCCCTGTTCATACCCAGGCCTGGTTGTCCGCTCTCGAACCCTTGATGGCATTGGCAGCGCAACGCCGAGTCGACCACAGCCAGACCTTATCGACGGTTCGCGCAATGCTGCAATCGGCGAAATGCCGGGACGAGGTGTACGCCGATTTCTTGGATCGCCAAGGCAAAGCCGCGCGTTACCTGTTTACGCTGTTGCTGGAAAATCCTGAGAACCCCGAAACCCTGCTCTGCAGCGCTTTAGCTCATCGCGAGTTGACTGTACGTTTGATGGCGGTGTCGGCGACTGCAATGTTGCCGGCGCCGCAAAGTCTGCCGTTGCTCCTTGAAGCGATGTCACGGCCCGGCGGCAAAATCCGTGTGCGTGTGCTTCATGCGCTGCTGCCGCTACTCGCCGATCCGAAACCTGTACTGCACGAAGCCTTGTTGGATGTGTCACCTGCCGTCCGCAATCTGGCGCTGTGGGCGGCACCGCGTAACGACGTTGATGCGCACGCGGTCCTCGCCGAGCGCTTGATTCAGCCGTTACCCACGGCAAAACAACACTGGCTGGGCGTGATCGGCCTGACCACTGAACTCGCTGGCACGTTGCCAGAGCACTGGCACGCCCGCGCATTACGCTCGGCTTTTGTTACCGTGCGACAAGCCGCCGCGCGCCTGCTTCGCGACGATCAATTGCCTGAACTGTTCGCGGCACTCGACGATCCGTCGGATAAAGTTTTTTCGGTGGTGATTGCGCGACTGGACAAAGTTTCCTGGCCGTTGTTGAGGAACGAATTAACAGCCAGACTTGATCGAGACTGGCATGAACTCCCGCTGGAGCGGCGCAGCGCCATTTTTCGACTGCTCCCGAGATGGCAACAAATCGGCTACTTGTTAGGCCGCCTCGATACAGGGCACGCCGGACAAACCTACTGGATCGGCCAAATCGAATCGTGGTGCGACAGGCAATATCTGGTTGTCGATCCGGTAACACCGAAGGCAGAGCGCGAAACACTGCGGGAAAAAATTCGGGAGTTGACGGCAAAGGGACTGATCCGCTCAGGCGTACGTTTGCTCTCCTGAATGATCCAGGCTGTTGATCAAGACAACCGCTACCTTTCCTCCTTTACATGGAACGACGGTCGCTCCCTGCTCTCTACCGCTGAACCTACAGCGGAGGGATTGACCATGATTGCCCCTGAAACCGGTATGAAACCGGGTGAGCGTTATCGCATTGAAAGCGTCGAGCGCGCGCCGCAATTTTCCGGATTTTTCCTCGACGGCAAGTATTACCTGGGCCCCGAGTTGCAAACGGCCGTGGGCTGGCTTGAAGGGCAGAATTTCCTGTATGACCAACTCGATCCCAATGGCGAACCGGTTTATCCAGACAGACTCGTCGGCACGATCACCGCACGGACACTGGAGCTGACAGACGGCCTGCGTCTGAGCATCGAGGAAATGCCGTTTCAGGCAGAAGCCGTTACGCCATTCCGGTCATTTGACGAAGTGACCGTTGAACCCCGACCACTGGCGATATCGCAGCGGCATACAGCAGCAGGCTTGCGCCAACCGATGCAACCTTCGGCGCTCCTGGTTGCAGGCGCTGCATTGCTGGTCGGGCTGTGCCTGTTGGCGATCAATCGTTCTGGTGGTCGCGTCAGATAGCCTTTGCACGACGCGGGTGGTGGCCGCTGCCTTGTCACGGCCCGCGCTCAAAAGCCAAGTACAGCGCTTGCTTCGCGCATGAAAATTTCCACGGTTTTCGGACCGATGCCCTCGAATTGCGCCAGTCGCTTCTCAAACGTCGTGCGGTCAGCGCTGGCCTCGACCATCTGGCTGACCTTGCCCGCGTACTCGTCGTTTAACCGGCGTGCCAAGGCGTGAAGCCGTACGGCGGTAGTCTCGTCATAACGCACGTAATGCGCCTCCCCGAGCATCGCGACCAGTTCGCGATGGCTGCACGAAGCCAGTTTGCGCGGTGTATCGCGCCCGTGTTTATCGGCAATCACCCGATAGGCTTCGGCGGCGATTTCGGCCTGTATCCGCTTGCCCATCAGGAAACTGGCAAGCAGCCATTTGAACAGGGAACCGTCATCGTTGTGCTTGAGCTGAATGTTCAAATCCCTGGCACTGATCGTCTTGGTCACCGGCTACCTCCGGGAGTTGAAATCGATGGGATTTTTCGTGCCCTTGTCTACTCGGCAAGGCTTGATCTTTAGGCTTGCGCCCGCTCCAGCCGTTCAACTCAAAACAATTGTCGGCAGCCTGAAACAAACTCCGAAAATCCTTTGAATTTTTTCCATCGGCAAAACTCATTTGCGTATGAGCGTAAGGAGGAACGCATGAGCAACGTCGACATCTTCGTCATCGAATACAAACTTCACGGCCAGCCAAAATCATTCGTCATCCGCGCGAAAACCATGCGCAATGCCGATGCCTGGCATTGGGCGAGTTGCGATGCCGGCATCGCGCCAATACCAAAACCCGGCAAACCGCCGTTGAAAGTGATCTCCAAACCCCAGGCCGAGCGCTTTGGCATTACCGAAGTTAAGTGGCGTGAAACGGCGACCGTGGACTGGACAGAGGCATAGTCATGCTCAAACAAATCGGGAATACGCTGGATGGTGGGATTGGGCAGTCGCCGTGAGGATCCTCAAGCGCCTCGCCGACGCCAGGCGGATACAAACCCGGGCATCCCGCGGATGTCTCGGGCTGGCACCTAAACTAGAAATTAGCGACAGCTTTTGGGTGGCCCATAGAGTTCGGTTTCCCAGTCCTCAAAAGGCGGTTTTACTTCGAAAGACCGATCGCAGTATGACCGTAGGTAGTCAGTCGCCCTTTTTTGCGCGTGAGTGAAATTAAGGACATTGCCTTCGTCGTCCATCTCTATGACATTCGCAAATATCGCAAAGACCTGTTCAATTGCACTGGGCTCTGAGCCATACATATCGAGGTACTTCACGTCCTCGAGCATGTAGTGGCTTCCACTGGCCATGAAGTATGCGAACGTTCGGAGTGCTCCGCTGAAATCGTTACTTAGCTTTTTCATATCAGGATCTTGTAGCCAACATTAAGGATTTGATTGAGAAGCGATTTTCATCCCCCTCCTGAACGAGCAAAGCAAATGGCCCTGCCCGTTAGCAGGACGCTAGGAATACTCCTCAATGCCGGGCGGTAGTTTTATGCCGCGCAGGGCGCGATAGCAAACGCCACTTCCATAAACCAGCCACTTCTCTCCGGCTTTGGCTTTGTGAACCAAGGCTTGCAGCATGCGGACAAGCCGCAAGACTCGGCTCCTGAACAACAAGGGTTGAACCGGCCGCACGGGTTGCCCTGGATAGTGAACGGTACCTAGATGCTCGCGCCAACGAGCCGGTCGCTGACAGCGCTCCGTTTCCAGGTTATTTAAAATCTCCAACGCGTCATCCAGGTCATCACGTTTGAGCTGGAACTTCACGTTTATCGTTCCAATGCCTATTCCCGCATCTCTCTGCGCATATTGTTCAAAAGCAGATGCAATCAGAGAAAAGTATCCATGCGAATGAAAGGAATCAGTATTGAAAGCAATTAGGTCCTGATCGTCCAGCAACCATGATCGGTCTATATTTTTCGGGGTGTATAAGCCGAGGACGTGACGCACGGGACTGCACCTGATTACTGGCTGACTAACGGAAGACCTAGCGTAAGAGGAGCTCCATCTATTTGCTATCATCCTGATGCTTTTTCGTGGCCGAATGCGCGAGCGGCACGCCCACGTAGCGGCTCGCGTTGGCCACCAGCGGTCCGGCAATTCGACTATTCATGTAAGGCACGTTAATGATCCCCGAATTGGCAGTCTCGAATCTTTTAGGGCCATGGCGCGGGGATGCCGATACCGGGCTGATGCAACGCTGCAAGGAGTCATGGGACACACCGCTAATCCATTTGAGCGATCTGATGGTCGATACTTTTTTGAATCAGAATATCGCGCCCGCACACCTCTTGATCGAGGCAAAACACCGCATCGAAGCGCGGGAAAGAGATGGCTCCGAGTACTTCGACGGCCAGCTTCTCGAAGCGATAGAACATGTGAGGTCTCGGGGGCTGGATTCTTCTGGAGTTTGATATGGGGTTCTCCACCACGCTATGGGGTTGGTACGGTCAAAATGAGTACAAGCAGGTTCTTGCCGTATGCGAGGTAATCGAAGCGCTTGGGTTTCTGGCCCAAACCTCGGGCATACAGCAGACAACTATTCCGGATTGCCCCGCCTGTGAAGTCTGGTCCGACATGATTCTTCCGATAGAAAAGGTTCTTTCAATCTGCGGCAGCGGGCTACCGGAGGACGTGAAAAGCCGGCTGGAAGACATTTGGGAGCGCTGCAATAGCCTTACCGAGGCCGCATTTCATTGCAATGATCGGCTGATATTTGATCATGAAGAATGGATGCCCATCAGGACGCGTGCCACAGAGCTGATGGCTTTAATGGAGTTGACGGAAATCCACCCATTCCTGGGTGACCTGCTATTGGACTGTAAAAAGTCGCTCGCGGAATAATTCGCTGGGTGGTTCACGCTTACCAGATCGGTTTTCGTTTCAACAGTTGAGTGAATGCGCATCACCGCCGACCTGAATGAGCGGCAAGTCGGCGGTGCTGCGCAGGACGGTTACTGCACTCGTAGTTCCAGCAGCTCACCGCCCTCTTTACTCAAACGCTCCAGGTAAGCATCGGCATCGAGCAACTGATAAGGGAAGTACAGACCTGCCGGAGTGGGTGGTTTGCCATCCAGCCCGAGCAGTCGCTCCAACAGCATGGCTACGCTGAGCGCTGTCAACGCTGCGGCGCCTGCCGGGTGAACGACGGCATGCCGTGTGTGCAGCGTCCGCACCTGGCGATCCTCACCGACCATTTCGATGAGGATCTCGGTCGACATTGGCCGACCCGCGCGCCGCGAAGAACTCACCCCGCTGGCCAGATTGAACTGCACATTCGGCGCGTCGGTGGCGGCAGCCAGCCCGGTAACATCGATGGACGAGAAGCCAGAGGCTTGCATCAACGTACCGTCCACCGCACGGAAGCTGACGTTCTGCTCCTCACCTTCACGCCAGATGTAATTGCCGTCGCGCCGCGTCAGGGCGGCGGGCAGCATTTTGCTCAAGTGTTCAAAATCTTTGGCCACGGTCGGCCCGCCGCCGTCCTGCTCGTCAACCAACGCATCAATGCGAATATCGCGCACCTGGGCAAACGCCTCAGCAATGTGCAGCGCCGCCACCGTCGTTGCACCCACCATCCATTCGTAACCCAGCACGATGGCGGATGCGTCAGGGCGATGCATGTAACTGGCGATTTGCGGCGCAATCTCGAAAACGCCGGAAGAAATGCTCAAGTGCGGCACCTTGCGCTGCTGCGCAAAACGCAGCCCGGCCAGGGAATGATCCATGTAGAAAACCGCCACAGCGCTGACCGGGCGATCGCCCAGCCCCAGGTCGTCGGCAGCAGGATCAATGACCACGCCCTGCGCCCCGCCCATTTCCTCGGCGGCTTGTTGAGCCTTGGCCAGGTCGCGGCCGCCGATCAGCAAAGGGACATCGGGATGGGCGGCGCGCAGGGCTTTGGCAGAACGGTGGCCGATGGCGCCGGAGCCGCCCAGAAACAAAATCGGATGAACTGACATGGGTATCCTTCCTCGTCTTTTTTGGGTTGCAACTTAGTGTTGGTGCGTTCCCTGTCGTGAGGGTTCCGCACCATTACTGAGCTGGAGGGTGGACCGACGAATGTCATTTTGAACGGCGTGTTGATGAGGCGCGTTTAGGAGTTTTTTGTAGCTGTTTAAAAGACACGTCGCGTTACCTGCTTAAGGCTACAACTTCTTGCGCCATTGCCTACGACTGCGCCAGAATCCGCCGGCTTGTGTGTCTGGGGTGCGGGTTTTATCGTACCGGGGTCACTGAAAAACAGTGATGGGGTTTGGTAGCCCGCTTCCATATGACGCATAACGTCACCGTGCGCAGATGCTGTTTCAGCGTTTGTCTTATGGTGGCCATGCGCAGGGCGTCCTCGGGCGCGCCGGATTTTCCATATGGGCCGGTCTACCAACCTTCGTATGGCCACCACCTTTCGTTTGGTAGCGAAGGTGATGGCTCCTTAAGTCCCATATGGAGCTTCATCTATGTTCAAACCAACGCCGAATCCCCCAGAAACCGATCCAGTCTCACCCTACAAATTCCCGGACTCCCGAACACTCAACGACGCAGCCGAACGCGCCCTCGATTACTACCTCACGCCAACCCAGCGCATCATGGGCAGCGACAAAAAACACGCTCCCATGTTTCTCGCCAATTCCGACTACGACAGCGAGTCCCTGCTGGTTAACGCCAGCGAATCCCTCAGCTCAGCCACCGAAATGCTCTGCAACTTCGCCGCCCTCCTTGACCCAGGCCACCGCAAAACTGCGCTGGGGATTGCGCAAGTGGTGATGCTGGGGGAACTGGCGGTGAATCAAGCACTGGATAAAGTTGTGCCGGTGGACTGATGGGAGTTCCCACTGTGGCGGCTGTGAGGTCGCCGCCACAGTGGGGAACGTATATTTAACGCGTCTGTTATCGGCCAAGGACTGAGACTCCCGGCCGATAGCTGCCGGATAAAATATGTCGGCCAAAAACACAAACTCAGATCGCTCCTAAAGACTCACCTGAGCCGGTGCGGTAATCTCCCCGTGTCTAAAAAGCACTTTCAGTCTTCACGATTTGACATTTTTATTGCACGACAAGGATGCCGTATGACTCCCTCCGCTCGATTGGGTGACAAGCATGTCTGCCCAATGCCCGGTCACGCCACTACCCCGATTGCTTCCGCCAGTGGTGATGTAAACATTAACTTCATGGGATCTGCTCGCGTTGGCGATACCTGCGGCTGTGGAGCTGTGATCACCACAGGATTCCCATCCATTCAGGTGAACGGGCGCCCCATGGCCCATTTGGGCAGTCCAACCAGCCACGGCGGAACAATCATTTCCGGGTCAGGCGATGTGGGTGGTGGTTTTGTCATGGGGGATGCGGGTGGTGCAACCATCATCAACTTCATGGCGCTCGGTGCGTTCCGTCCAGATGGCTCTGTGGATGACGAAAAAATGGCCACACTGCTCGCTGACCCGAAATTGAAAGAGAAAGCAGTAGCCGCAAACGCTCTTGTAACGCCCAAACCCACCCCGAAAAAGCCCAAGGCAAAGCCTGAACCCAAAGCTGCCGTCACGTGCAAAGACCCTGACATGATGGAACAGGTGGCCAGCTATATCGCCGGGGAAATGAACCGCAACATCACCCATCCCTCTGTACTCAAAATGAAGAAGCTGTTGAGCTACGACGCAGCAGCCGAAAACGCAGAATTTCAAAAGCTACCTTTGTATGCGCGCCTTGCCCCTCCTAACTTCCAAGCAATTGCACTTGCTAACACTGTCACTGCAATGGGCCTTTGGGCTGAGCGGGTAGGTCAAAATCGGCCTTGGGATCATAAGGTGACAATTGGGCAAAAGTTCGGTGGTCCTTGGCAGAAGCAAGGTCAGCTCGATTACTTCTACGACATCTGGTCGAACATCCACTATGGCTACGTGGGGCGCTACGGTGGGCTTTCTGAAGAGATTCTTCTGGACGGAGCCGGTCTTGAACAAGTGGCATCTGACTCCCTTCGTAAAATTCAGAAGTGGAACGAACGGAAAGGGCCTCACCGCTCAGCGGACATCGAAGGCATGCGGGCTTGGGACGACATAGGCGACTGAGTCTCGATCAGCATTGGCGTCAAACTCTACAAGCAGCACCCCAACGGAGGGATTACGGCAAAAATGGTAATGGGCGAAGTTTTAGCACTACCACGTTCAAGCTGGGGAGACGGCACACGTGACCACGTCTGCAAATAAACCGAAACGGCATTTCCGGCGCTGGGCGGTGGCGTTGTTGCTCGCACCCATCGCCTTTTGGTATGTCGCGACTCCACAAGTGAGCTTCCACTTCTCTGAGAAGGGACAAGGGCGCCTCGGTTACATTTTGAATGTTCAACACGACATCTCAAAAGGCGAGATCTACCCGGGTGAAGTTACTGGGGGCGCAGGACATATTTTCCCGAACAGCCAGTTTTTTATGGAGTTCGACTGGAACAACGGCGGGAAATCACATTGCATCCGGGGTAAGCCGCAATGGCCGAATACTGATGTTTACATCGGGGAGGATGGTGGTATCGATAGCCGTACTGATGACGAAGCGATTGAAGCCTGTGGGCCATTTCCGGAGTAGAAAAGGTCGAGGGATCATGCGAGACCAGACCATGTATCTGCGCGTGGTTTGCCTCAAACCCGTCCCCAGGTTCTAGAAATAAAACCTACCGTTTTTTGTTGGAGGACAGACTGACGAGCGTCATTTTGAACGACGTGTTTAGGAGTTTTCCATCACTGTTTAAAAGACACGTCGCGTTACCTGCTTCAGGCTACAACGTCTTGCGCCATTGCCTACGACTACGCCAGAATCCGCCGGCTTGTGCGCCTCAGGGACCGCCGGTAACTTGGTTCGTGTCACTGATTCCCAGTGATCGGGTTTAGTAACCCGTGGTAAATGAAAGTGCACAAGCGTCCATCAAAAGGTATTCAGGTACCTGCACTTGATGGCGGCTGTGCGTAGGGCGCCCTCGGGCGCGCCGGCTTTCTTCTTTTCCCCGGTCTACTAACCTGCGTACAGCTGCCACCCCCTGTTTAGTAGCTCGGTGCGGCGGCCACATAACAGGAAAAAGAAGCAATGTTCAAGATCACGCCAAATCCGCCGGAACAGGCCACCGCAAAACTGCGCTGGGCATTGCGCAAGTGGTGATGCTGGGGGAATTGGCGGTGAATCGAGCGCTGGATAAGGTTGTGCCGGTGGATTGAGGGTAAGCCCTTTGTGGCGGCGGTCAGGTATCCGCCACAGAGGGATCAAGAACGCTTAATGCGTCTGCTTTTGGCCAAGAGCCGACAGTCTCTGTCATTGCGAGCAGCTCATCGGCCGACAATGCCCTGGCCGGTGTCACCCCTTGGTCAGATCAACCAACGGCGTCTGCCGCACCTCGGTCTCGCGTCCGCCCTGAATCTCGCTCACCTGCTTTAAGGCCTTATCAACTGCTGCCTTATCCGCCAACAAGCTGTAGCTGATGCGGAACTGCTTGTGTTCCTTCGGCCCAATTGTCGGCACCAGGTTCAGTGGCCGCTGATAACGGCGGTTGTAAGAAAAACTTGTCCCCGGCTCCAGCCCCGTGACATAGCCCTGGCCTTGGGTATCGGTGTTTTTCCACAAGGAAAACACCGGCAGTGTCTGCGTATTGAAGCCAACCGAAACGCCCAGGCTGCCGGCCTTGTTATGCAACACGGTCAACGTATCGCCCTTGGCATCGGCATACGGCACCACGTTGTAAACCGTTTCGTCGTAGTCCTTGGTCGGTGCGCGGTAGGTTTGCCATTCGGGCAGATCGCCCTTGGCCTTGTCGTTGAACGGCGACACTTGCTTCACCGGCGCGGCGAAACGAGCGCCCTGCTCCAGGAACGGGGTGCTGAAGTTACTGTGATACAGCGCCTGGTATTCCTTCGGATAGTCGCCGTTGTTGGTCAGGGTGTCGTTGAGGGCGAACACTACGCTGCCGGGTTCGGTGACCAGTTCCGTCGCGACGGAGAAGTCGACCTTCTTGAACGCCTGCTCTTTCAGTTCGCCGCGCAGGGTGATGGCGTACGGTGGTGTTTCATCGATGTGCAGGGTGACTTTGCTCGCAGGAATGTTGGCGGCTCGACCGTGCAGGGTCAGCAGTTCGCCGTTGTCGACGCCGGGGTGGCCGACCCATTCGTATCCGCAGCGGGTGACCAACTCATTGAAACCTTCCAGCCAGCCCAAACCGCCGCGGCCATTGAGTTCGATGAAGGACGGATTGACCACTTCCTTGACCGGCGAATCCCAGCCCATGCGCACATTGCCGACCGAGGCCTGCAAGACATTCATTCCCCGTGTCGGCACTACCGAGAGTTTCATCGTGCCGTTATCGATGTCGACAATGCTGACGCCTTCCTGCCGACCGCCATGCAAGGTGCGCAGGCCAACGCTGAAGGGTTTGTCGGTTTTTATGCCGAGTTGCTGGCTGGTGATCTGCCAGTTCTGGGCGGCTTTGTCGGTGTCGAGCAGAACGTAATCCCAGGCCATGGCGTGGGAAGCAGCGGACAGTGCGCTGAGGGCAACAACGAGTTTGAGCGGGGTCATGGCAGCAGCCTTTCTTGGAGTTGTGCGCTTTTTATAAACCGGGTGAAACGTTTCAGCAAGCTTAAATGGTGACGCTACGCTGGTGTATGTCGAGAAAGATTTTGATAACCCGAAAATCGAGTCGACACCCTGTCGCAAAATCCGCCGTTAGCTTCTCCCGCTCTCTGGCAGCCACCATCACCGGCCCATTCGCCCACGGTCAGCAGATAGTGGCCGCTCAGGGACGTCTGCTTTCGGCCAGAAGCGACCGGTCTGCCTGATGAATAAATCCGTCCCCATTCCAGCCGGCAATGAGTTCCCCTTCCTTGAACCGTGAAGGCAATGTGATAGCATGCGTTCGCCCCCCGGAGAGGGGGAATTTTTCTACATCCTGCAAGGAATATGCCCCCGTGAAAGACTTCGTCATCAGCGTCAACAACACCGTCCTCTATCTCTCCCTGGCGTTCATCTGGCTGGTCGCTATCGTCGCGATTTTCACCAGCGGGTTCCTCCCGGCGCTGGGTATCTTCGTGGCCGGCACCCTGTGCTGGTGCATCATTTCCGGCTTCTGGTTCGTCCAGTCGGCGACCTACGAAGAACTGCGCAAGCTAAACGCAAACAAAGGCTGAAACGCCAGGGTGGAGCCGTAAGTGCCCCGCCCTACCCTGAGCGCTTGGTTCCGTGCCGAGCGCTCTCGCCCACCGCGAATGGCTCAACGATTAACCGGTCGAATACGACTACGTAGAGCAAAAAAGGGACAAACTTATTCTCTGAAAATAAATCTGTCTCTTTTTTAATGGCCGAAAGCAGACAATAGCCAATGCCCATTCTGGCTCCTAAGCAGTCACTGGATGTGATAGAGAACACGCGATGAAGCACGAAGCACAACTTAAGGCGTTGCTCACTCACGACCCCGTCAGGATGAAAATCCTGCGCATCGCTCGCGATCTGAACTTGCCGGATTGCTGGATTGGCGCAGGCTTCGTGCGCAGTCTGGTATGGGATCACCTGCATCAACGCAAGCCCTCAACGCTGCCGGATGACATCGATGTCATCTGGTTCGACCCGACACGTGCCAAAACAGAAACGGATTCGGCTTTGGACAAAAAGCTATCGGGCCTCTGCAGTGAAGTGAACTGGTCTGTAAAAAATCAGGCGCGAATGCATCAGCGCAATGCCGATGCCCCTTATCGATCGGCTGCCGATGCAATGACTTACTGGCCCGAAACTGCGACTGCCGTTGCTGTCAGGCTTGACCATCACGGTGAAGTGGAGGTTTCAGCACCGTTGGGGCTGGAAGACTTGTTCTCGGGGGTGGTACGCCCGACCGATCGATTCAAATCCGAAAAGTCCCATCTGTTTCTGGATCGCATTCGATCAAAAGCGTGGCGTGAGATTTGGCCTGAGTTGACATTCGTCACGCAACAATAAGGTCCATGACGACTGGCCTCGTTTCCAGATCGCATCTATCGCTGAATTCCTTTAGCCCCGAGCGCGGAGAAAAACCTGTAATCCACCCACAAACCATCGTAATTTACCCGCCATAACTACAAGGTCGTTTGGGGATACACGTGGGAGCCTACCGTCTGCTGTTGGCCGTTCTGGTCGCTGTTTCGCACATGGGCAAGTTGTTCATGGGGTTCAACCCGGGTGTGGTTGCCGTGATTTCCTTCCTGCTCATCAGTGGTTTCGTGATGACTTCACTGATCGAGCGCAACTACAAGGCGCCCGAGAAAGTCGGTCGGTTCTACCTGGACCGGGCCTTGCGTCTTTACCCGCAATTCCTGTTCTACTTCGTCGCTTCTTGTACGGTGATCTATTTCCTGCTGCCCGGCACGCCACAGTGGGCCGAACTGACCTTCAGAAACATCGCCGCGAACCTCGCGATCGTGCCCCTCGGTTTCTATATGTTCGGCGCGAGTGGATCGTGGATTGTGCCGCCGGCGTGGTCGCTCGGCCTGGAGATGTGCTTTTACCTGGTGATCCCGTTTCTGCTCATCTACCGAGCACGGGGCGTGGCCTTCGCCTTGTCCGTTGCAGTGTTCATTCCCGCGTGCCTTGGCTTCATCAACACCGACTACTACGGCTACCGCTTGTTGCCGGGTGTCCTGTTTATATTCCTGTGCGGCAGTTACCTCTACAAACCGCAGGCGAAGGGTTTAGCGATTGCCGCAGGCACCGCTGTGGCGGCGGCATTGATCTTTGTGGCGATTATGGCGGGCTGGATCGAACGCCGGCCGTCCAACGCGGAAGTCGCCGCCGGCATTGCGCTGGGCATTCCTGCTGTGTACGTGTTGACGAAGCTGAAGTTTCACCGGATTGACGAGTTTCTCGGGAACATCAGCTACGGCGTGTTCCTGAATCACTTCGTGGTGATTTACTTCCTGCACGGGCTTTGGCCGATCACCTATTTCGATTGGCACAAGGTTGCGACGGTGCTGGTGCTGTCGTTCTTGCTGAGTGGTGTTTCGTACTATTGCGTCGAGCGGCCGGCGTTGAAACTTCGGCATGCGCTTCGGGCCGGATCGAAGGCTCGACTGAGGGAAGTTCGGGAAAGTGAGGCAACTGCTTGACGGCGCCAGGAGACAGATCACGCGCCTAAACGTCGTCTGTCCCTTCCATCCAGGTTTCTGACCAAGTGCAGTCATTCGCGAACAACGGCTTGCGGCGCTATGATCGCAACACTCGACCTCTTGAATACAAACCCCATGCCCAGCCCAAAAACCCGCCCAACCCCCGCCCCGCTCCTCAACCCCGGCGAATCCGTGGTCCTGTTCGACGGCGTCTGCAAACTCTGCAACGGCTGGGCGCGGTTCCTGATCCGCCACGACCACCTGCGTCGCGTACGTTTGGCAGCGGTTCAATCGCCGGAGGGCCAGGCGTTGCTCACGTGGGCCGGCCTGCCCATCGATCAATTCGACACCATGGCCGTCATCCGCGACCGTCACTACTGGGAACGTTCCGACGCTTTCTTCGAGGTCATCAGCCAATTACCCGCCCGCTGGCAGCCATTGCGACTGCTGCGGGTATTCCCCCGCGGCTTGCGCGACTGGGCCTACGACCGTATCACGCTGAACCGCTATCGCCTGTTCGGCAAGTACGACACTTGCCTGTTGCCAACTCCAGACCATGAACAGCGCTTCCTCAAAGCAACTGCACCTACGCCAGTAAACTGAACAATTGCAGCGGCGTCATTTTCGTCACCATCATCAGCACGATGACAAACATTCCGGCGAACCCCATCACGCCCATCCAGAACCATTTCCGGTAAACCGCTTGATACTGCTCATCAAGCGCCGCGCCCACCTCGCTCGCACTTGCGGCCATCACGCACAGCCGCTTCTGAAACAGCAGCACCGGTAACCACAGCGAGCCGACGCAGAAGAAGATGATCAACGAGGTCAGCACCCACTCGGTGCTCATGCTCAGCCCGGAAAGTCGCATCAGCAGATACCCCGTGATGATCTGCACAAAGCCCGCCGGCGTGGTGATCCACGTGTCGAAGCCCACGACCATGCGCGCGACGTGCGCTATCACTTGCGGGTTGCGCGTGCGGCTGGCGGCGATCAGGTAGAGGTAGGAGCCCATGCCGAAACCGAACAGGAAGATCGCGGCGATGATGTGCAGGTATTTCAGGCACAGGTAGAGCATGTCAGCGCTGCCCGTCCGAGAAGTGCACAGCCAGGCTCAGGTTGTCCGGATCGTTGATCGCGGCCATGTACTCGGCGACACTGATTTCGCCCACGCACGGTCGGGCGCCGGCGGCCGGCACGTAGCCTGAGGCCATTTTTGTCGCCAGCGCGACGGCGGCGCAGCTGGGGATTTCCGGGCCTTTGTCGTTCAGAGCGGTGAGTTGCGCGGTCATCGACAACGGTTTGCCGTCAACGCCAAGGCCTTGAATGTCGATGTACATCGCGCTTTTGCCATCGCCGAAACGTTCGAAACGCAGGCCGAGGCGATGCAGTCTTGCTGCCCACAGGGCATGGTCGCGCACCAGTCCGACCTTCAGCGCTTGAGCCAGCAGACCGTTGGCGATGCCGCCGAGTTTAAGCCCGGCGCCTGCCTTGAACTTCAGGGTCTGCGCGCCATAACGGCCGGCGAAAATATCCATGTCCGGCACATCAACGTTGGCCAGCAGACGAGTGCCCATCTGCGGCATTTTGCGCAAGGTCAGGTCCAGCCAGCCGGACACTTCATGCACCCTGCCGTTTTTCAGTTGCTTGATCGGTTTGCCGGCGTAGGCGAGTACGCCTTCGATGGTCGACAGCCCGGGCATTTTCGCCGAGGAGGAAATGCCGTGTTCGATCGAGTCGATGCGGGAAAAACGCTGGCGCTGTTCATCGATGATTGCCGACGACAGCGTCGGCACCGAGCTGCAACCACTGAGGATCGCCACGCCGGCCTGCTTCGCTCTCGCGTCGAGCACGTCGATACCGTTGACGAAGGTGCGGCAGTCAGCCAGATCGCAGTAGTTCACACCGGCGTCGATGCAACTTTCGGCGAGCGCATAGGATTGCCCCTGAAACGGCCCGCCGGTGTGGACGACCAACTGAATGTTCAGCGCGCGCAACGCGGCTTTGAACTCCGCCCCCATGGCGTCGCCGCACCAGCCTTCGCAGACGTTGCCCGATTGGCTGTTCAGCTCATCGAGTTTGCGCTGCAACTTGCGCGGGTCACGACCCGAGAGCACCAGTCCGATGTCCGGCATCAGCGCCAGATGCCGGCACACGATGCTGCCGAAATTTCCGTAACCACCGACCACCATCACCCTGAACGGCATGCAATTCTTCCCTAAGTCAGTCCATCAAACAGGCGGGAAGGATATAGGGCCGAGCGTCAGCAAGCCATCCACTGTAGGCCTTCGCCTGCTCGCGATAGCGGTGTGTCAGGTGTTGATTTGCTATCTGACACACCGCCATCGCGAGCAGGCGAAGGCCTACAAGGGTTTGCGGTGTACCCGAGTGCGTTAGAAATTGATCTTGAACCCCAGCATCGCGTCATACCCGTGGCTGTCACCGTCGAACCCCTGCCGATAGCCGGCCGACGCGGTAAACGTGGTGCGTCGGTTGGCCTGGTAATCCACCCCCACATTGACCTCACCCCACGTGCCCTGAAGGTCTGACTCGAACGGGATATACCCCGATTCAGAGGAAAACTCGGTCTTCGGCTGTCCCTTGAATTCATGCCAGATACTCGGCCGGATCCAGCCGTTGGTGCGCCGTGCGCTCTTGTCGACGCCTTCGGTGTCCCAGTCCTTGGCGATGCGCACGCCAGCGCGGCCGATCAGTGAGTCCACATCCTTGAAGCGAATGTTCGCGCCGACGTCATCACTGCTGTCCAGATCGACATAGCTGTAGATCGCCTGCAATTGCGGCTCGATGTACCAGTCTTTATCGACTTCGAACGGGTAGCCGTTTTCCAGCGACGCGGTGTAGCCCCAGCCACGGGTTTTCAGTTTGGCCATGTCGTTGGGTTTGGCTTCGATGTCGAAGCGGTTGACCTGCAACACCCCGTCCAGATACCAGCCCGAGGGGCCGAAGTGCGTCCAGTATGCCCCGACGCCGTAAGCGCGCACGGTGTCTTCGCCGGCGGCGCGCCGGGTGTAGTGGCTGACGCCGGCGTCGATGGTGCCGGCGGACAACGACAACCCGGCCTGTTCGTGACTGCCATCAGGCCGGACCTTACGGTAGAGGTCTGTGCCGACCTGAAATGCCGTCAGGTCATAGTTGTATTCGGGGGTTTTGCCCACGGCGTTTTTGCGATCACCATCCTGTTTGCCGCTGCGGTAGATCACCCGCCCCCAACCCATTGACGGCGCCAGGGTGGATTCGTCTTCCTTGGGCAACGGATCACCGCGATTCAGACGCTCCTCGCCGACCCGCTCGTGAAGGGTGTCGACCATCGTCCGGCCGTAGACCAACGCCAATGCGGGGACTGCGCCGTACAGCGACACTTCCGGGCGGTAGTTGGGCACTGGGGATGGATCGGGATCAGGACCGGGAGGACCGTCCGGCGGTCCGTCCGGAGGCACCGCGTCCGAACGCAGATACCAGGTGTCCTTGCCGCTACCATCCTCGGCACCTTGTTGCAGACGATATTCGTAGGGGCCGGCGACGACACGCCGGGCCAGTTGAAACGCATTGGCGTCACTCGCGGCTTCGGTTTTATTGAGCAGTTCGACCACCGCAATGCCGTTGCCCTGAGTCAGTTCGCCCTGCCCGCCGACGTTGCTCACGATCACGCCGGTGGTGCGGCCACTGGTGGTGGTCGTCGAATCCACCACCAGCATGTCGGAGAGGCTGTTCGCGCCGCCGCCATTCAACGTGGTGTTAAGCAGCAGCCGGCCGCCATTGGACACGAACACCCCGCCGCCATCGGTGCCAGCCGTGGTCGCGCCGCTGATCAACAGCACATTGCCGACGGTGTTGCTGCCAGCAGCAAGGTCAATGGTGCCGCTGTTGGTGAATCGGTTGACCCCGAGCAACTGGCCCTGCACCGCGCCACCCAGCGTCGGCGTATTGGCCGTTTGCCCCAGAGGCAGATAGGCGCCACTGGCGTTGAAGTTGACGATGCCCGTCGCCGGTTGCGCCGCCAGACGAATCACACCGCTGTTGTCGATGCTGTTGGCACCCGATGCGCCGAGATCACTGACGGCAACACCCCAGGTATCGCGAGCACCACTGCCGCTGCTGTCAGTAAAATTGCGCAGCGTCCAGGTGCCGCTGTTGGCCACTGAACTGGCCGCGCTGACGGCATTCACGGCGCCGGTCATTTGCCCGGTGTTGTTGAGCGCAAACGTCGTGCCCGGTGTGGTCGCATCGGCGCGTACGGCGACATCGCTGAGCGCACTGATCGCACCTGAGTTGTTCAACGTCTGGCTCGCACCGCCGAGGGCGACGCCGCTGCTGTCGCCTCGCCCGCCCTGAAGGGTTGCCGTGTTGGTGACGGTGGCGCTGCCACCCTCGGTCAACGCGTCGATGGCTGACGAACCAATGCCACGAGTGGTGATCGCACCGCTGTTGCTGACTGTCAGATCGGCTGCCCCCGACGCCTCGGCGAGAATGCCCTGACTGTTGCTGGCACCGAGCGTCTGGATCGAGCCGCTGTTGACCACGTTCTGCGCGCCAGTCACCGACAGCGTACGGATGCCGCGCTGTTGATCGCCACGCGCAATCAATTCCCCGCTGTTGCTCACATTCAATGTGCCCAGCCCGCTGCCCGCGTTGAAGGCATTGCCAGCGAGAATTGCCGCGCCCTGGCCGTTGACGTCGATCAGCGGACCATTGAACACGACACCCACATCGCCGCCCAGCGTCAGCGCCTGGATACCAAAGGAACCGATGCCCGTGCCGTCGCCCGAGCCGGCGTTCGAGTGGGTGATGATCGTACCGCCGGAATTGACGTTGACCGTCCCCGTCGGCGACTGCGTCGAGACATAGATGCCGTTGGCGTTGCTGTTCAGGGTTTCGATGCGATTGCCGCGATAGTTGACCTGGACGCTGCCCCCGGTCGAGTCGACCCGTATACCGCCCGCGCCAAAACCACTGGCAAACAGATCACCCGAGTAATCGATCAGCACATTGTTGTTTTCCGCGCTGACAATGATCGCGTAGGCCCGGGTGGTGTTGATGTCGCCGAGGACGTTGATGTTGCCGCTACCGGTGATCGCAACATCACCGGTGCCGCGCTTGATCACGTAAATCGCCCGCGAACCGGCGCTGTTGGCCGTGCTGCCGACGTTGATGGTGGCGTTGTTCTCTACGCTGATCGAGCCGCTGCCGCCGACGTTGTCATTGGCATAGATACCGTGCGCGGCGCCGCCCGTCGTCGTGATAGCGCCGCTGTTGACGATGGCGATGCTGCCGGCCGTGGCGAACGAACGGATGCCGAAACCGTTGAGGCCGCTGGTGGTGAGCGTCCCGCTGTTGGTGAGGCGGGTTATGCCATTGCCGCCTTCGGTGAACAGACCAAAGGCGTTCATGCCGATGCTCTGCACGTTCGCCGCGTTGATCAGTGTGGTGTTGCCATTGACTGCGCGGGTATGCACGCCGGCGTGGTTGCCAATGCCCGCCGTGGGCAACGTTTCGTCGCCGATAGGAGATCCGGCCGACAGAGCATCATCATTGTTGACCAGAATGCTCACGCCGCTGCCGACGTTGACGTTGTTGTCGCCGCTGCCGCTGGCTTTGCTCCAGATACCGTTGCCGCCGAGCAAGGTGATCTGGCCGCTGCCCTGATGGTTCAGATTGATCGCGCCGCCGCCGCTGGCATTGATGTCGATGCCGTCGTGTTCATTGCCGACCACGGTGTTGAGGATGTTCAGCGGGGTACCGGAACTCACTGAAAACGTCGATGACCCGGCGCCGGCATTGGTGATCGCCAGCGCGTCCAAGCCACTGCCACCGACATTGACGGTGTTGGTTGCGCCATTGACGCTCAGGCTCGCGTTGCCGGTGGTGCCGATGACATTGGCAAACACCGCGTTGGCGGCTGTCGGGGGTGTGCTGTCCACCGTGGTGCCGCTGAGCGTCAGCGTGGTGTTGGCGTTGTTGCCGCGACTGTTCAGCGAAGAACCGGCCGTGGTGGTGATGGTGGTGCCCGTTTGGGTGCTGATCGACGCATCGACGCCAGCCGCAGGCAAGCAGGTTTGCGAAACGTTATAGGCACCTGCCGCCAAAGGCCCGCACGCTGCTTGCGCGTCGCTCAGCGCCAGCGCATTGGCCATGGCGACCAGTAAAGCGTTGCGAATGAAGTGCGGGGCGAACACGCCATGAACATGGCCGCTGGCACCATGCATAAGAACCTCCTTGTTCGACTTCTTCGCGAAGGAGTCGCGCCTGTCGACACCACTGAATATTGCGTTGTGGTTACCGTCATAGACCTTAGTAGTTATTTCGAAAGTTGGTAATTCCTGGACCGAGAGTCGGCACTGGCAAGTTGACGAACGGTCACTCGAATGTTCAGATGCCGCCCAGTTTCAGGTGTCCCATGCCGCCGTGCATGGGGTGAAACGGGAAACCGGTACGTTCTTTTCGAACAAGTCCGGTGCTGCCCCCGCAACGGTATGCGCGTGATGCTTTCGATACACCACTGTGGCCAGACGGCCGTGGGAAGGTGAAAGCCTCGATACGCGCGAGCCCGGAGACCGGCCTGAAATTTCGTTTGGCAAAATCCTGCGGTGGGCGGGCATGGGCCGGTATTGGCTGTGCGCGATGCCTTCTCCTGCATGCTCTTCTGCGAAGATCCTTTTCGAGAAGACAATGATTCGACCTTTCTACACTTCTGCTCCAACCCTGTTCCTTGGTTGCCTGTTCAGCCCGCTGCTGCTGGCCGATGACGCGCCACTGGAGCTCAATCAACAAATCGTTTCTGCGCCGTCGGTGGAGTCCACCACCGTCGCTGATATGGCGAAGTTCGGCAGCAAAGTCGAGATTGTGACCCGCGAGCAGATCGAGCGCGCCGGCCCCAGCGCCGATGTCAGCCGCGTGATGCAGATGTTCATTCCCGGCCTGTACGTCGCGCCGAAAAACGGCCCGTTCGACTACGGCACCTATTCGCTGCTGGGCGGGCGCAACGACGACACACTGATCCTGCTCGACGGCGTACGCCTGAACAATCGCCTGTACGGCGGCCTCTATCTGGACACCCTGCCAGCCAACGCCATCGAACGCATCGAAGTGCTCAAGGGCGGCCAGAGCCTGTTGTTCGGCACCCAAGCCGTTTCCGGCGTGATCAACATCGTCACCCGCAGCCCACAATCGCGCAAAGTCGCCGGCGAAGTGAATTTGGGTGTGGACAGCTTTGGTGGCACTACCGAAGACGCCCGCGTCGAGAACATCTTCACTAACGGTTTCGGCGATCTTGGTTTGCTGGCGTACGTCAGCCACAACGTTTCCGACGGTTACCAGCCGTATCGCAACCGCGACATGAAAAACGTCAGCGAGAAGAACCGCGCCTACGAAGTCACCACCTTCGGCGGCAAGGCAATTCAGTCGTTTGGCGATGATTCGCGGCTGGAACTGTTCTACCAATACGCCGACGCCAACCTCGACTTCGCCCGCCCGGTCGACAACCACAAGACCACCAACGATCGCGTGCAGCAGATCGCCACGGCGACCTTCGAGCAGACCCTTAATGAGCGTCTGAGCTACTTCGTCAAAGGCCATATCAACGACTGGGACACGCGCTACACGCGGGTCTACAACGTCGAGGGCGGCGGCACCAAAGTCATCAACCACAACGACTATTGGGGCTTCACCGACTGGGGTGTGCAGGCCGAAGGCAAGGCTGAATTGCCCGGCGGCCATGTGCTGGTGTTCGGCAGCGACAACCAATGGTTCAAGGGCCAGGACGATGTGCTGATCATCGACAACGACAAGGCTGAAGCGCACGCGTTCTACACGCAATTGCGCCCGCAGATCGACGCCCTGCCCGACTGGCACCCGAGTATCGGCGTGCGTCACGAGGCCATGAGCGGTGGCGACAGCGCCACGGTCGGCCTGCTCACTTCGCTGTATGACCTCAACGACAACTGGTCGGTGCGCGGTCAATATGGCAGCGCTTACAAACTGCCGAACGCCGAGCAGCTGTTCGTCAACGAGCCGGGCGACGAGATCGGCAACCGCAACCTGAAACCGGAAAAAAGCCGCAACGCCGAACTGGGTGTCGACTACAAAGGCTTTCTGCTGGATCGTGAATTCAGCGCCAGCGTGACCCTGTTCAAACGCAAGATCGACGACCTGATCACCCTCGATGACATTCAGTGGGTCAACGGCGAAGGCACGATCCAGATGCGCGGTTTCGAGGCCGACGCGAAACTGGCGCTCAACGATCAATGGAGTCTGCAAGCGGACATGACCCGCAACCTCACCGAGTCGCGCACCGGCGTGACGATCAACGACATCCCGAGCTTCTTCGCCCGTTCGCGGGTGGGTTATGAGTCGGAAAATCGCCTGTGGGGCGTTGGCGGTGCGATCCGCTATATCCGCGATATCAAAAGCTCGAAGCAGGTCGAGTACGGCAATTATTCAGTGGTCGACGCCGACGCTTATCGCTACCTCGACAACGCCCACCAACACCGCGTGAGCCTGCTGGTGGAAAACCTTTTCGACCGCGATTACGTCACCAGCCGTTCAAGCAACGTCGATAACCTTGGCCGACCGCTCACCTCCGAAGTGCGCTACACGTACCGCTTCTGATGAGTGAAATCAAAACCATCGACGGCGTCGACAGCCACCCGGATTGGTCACATGTGCCCGAGCACGCGCGCCATGTGTTCCTCTGCACCGGCCCGCGCTGCACCCAGCGTGGTGCCTTGCAGTTATGGAAAACCTTGCGCCGGCATTTGCTCGCGCACGATCGCATCGAGACGCCGGGCGGCGTTTTGCTGACGCGCACGCACTGCCAGTTTCCGTGCAATCTGGGGCCGATTGTGACGGTGTATCCCGAGCGTTGCTGGTATGGCGTGCGCAGCCATGAAGATGTTCAGCGGCTGGTCGAGGGGCATCTGGTAGGCGGTGAAATTGTCGCGGATTTGCTGATCAAGGCGCGGGCATGAGATCGATCCTGTTGGCGCTTGGCGCCCTGCTCTGTTCAATGCCTGTAATCGCTGACATTTATCAAAATTGCGGCGAAGACTGGCGCGCCGCTGCGCCCTCACGCATCGTCGCGCTCAATCAGCATGCGGCCGATCTCGTACTCGCACTGGGTGCCGGGCCAGCGCTGGTCGGCGTGGCGTATCTGGATGACACCGCTGCCGGGCAGCGACAGTCCATGTATTTCGGCGTACCGGTAATCGCGCGGCAGTACCCGGCCAGCGAGGTGCTTTACGCACAGAAGCCGGATCTGGTGATCGGTGGTTTTGCCACAGCATTCGGCGACGGTGTGACTTCGCGCTCGGGGCTGGCGCGTAATGGCGTGGGTTCGTATCTGCTGGAATCCGCCTGCAACGGGCATTCGCTGGATTATTTCGCGCATGTACGCAATGACTTGCTGACGCTGGGCAAGCTGCTGCACCAGCAGCAAAAAGCCCAAGCGTTGATCGACTCCATGGAAAAGGATATTGCCAGCGCCCGAGCCTTGGCCGGTACGGCTAAACCATTGTCAGTGTTCTATCTCGACAGCGAAGTCAAAGGCCTCGACAGCGAAGGCCGACGCGGATTTGTCACTCCGCTGCTGGCGGCTGCCGGGGCACGCAATGTGTTCGCCGACATCAACCTGTATCGAGTCACCGTCAACAGCGAAACCCTGCTGGCCAGCGACCCGGACGTGATCCTGCTGGCCGACGCCGAATGGTCGCCCGCCAGGCGCAAACGCTACCTGCTGACCCACGACCCGGTGTTGTCGCAACTGCGCGCGGTGCGTGAAAACCGAATGATCGACATCCCCTTCACCCACCTGTTGCCGACCTTTAACAGCGGTCGGGTGGCACTGGAGCTCGCTCGCCAGCTCAACGCCCTGAACAAAAATAAATGAACCCGTCGCACCGCACGCCACCTAACGCACAGACCATCAGGAGGTAGCCAATGCAAATCGAAACCGTGTGGATCGTACTGGCGGCAGTTCTTCTGCTAATCGAACTCTGGGCCATCAATCGGGTGCGCAAGAGCGAGGGGAAAGCGAGCAACAAAGGCGTGTGGATCGTGCTGATCGTGTTTGTGCCGTTGTTCGGCTTGATTGCCTGGGCGTTGGCGGGACCCAAGCATGTCAGTCATTCAGCGTCGTAATCCGATTGACTGCCCGGCACGCGGCGCTTGTCATCTGACGAAGCCGTGATCTGCAATGCCTGCAATGTCCTCTTCATGCAGGCTGCACGAAGGCTTTTTGCCCGTGTCGGCGCAAGCCCTTGATCCAGAGCGATTGAGCATTCGCCACGGACTGGCATGGCAAATGCGACTGAATCAGGGCATTCACAGCGCCGTGAAACAACGGCCTGTGTTCACTCCGTGACAGCAGAGGCAGCGCCATGAACGCCATCGACCTTCTCAAAGCCGATCATGCAAAAGTCAAAGACATCCTTAGCCAACTCAGTGATTCAACCGAGCGCGCGCTGAAAAAACGTGTCGAGCTGTTGGGCAAACTGGAAATGGAAATCTCCATCCATACCCGCCTCGAAGAGGAAATCCTCTACCCCGCGTTCAAGGCCGCCGGCAGTAAGGAACAGGACGTCATGTACTTCGAAGCCAAGGAAGAACACCGCACCGTGGACTCACTGGTGCTGCCCGATCTGAAACTGACCGACCCGGGCACCCCGGAGTTTTCCGGCCGAGTGAAAGTGGTCAAGGAATTGCTCGAACACCATATCGAAGAGGAAGAAACGGAAATGTTTCCTCAGGCGAAAAAGCTCCTCGGCAAGGAAAAACTCGAAGAACTGGGCGCGCAGATGGAAGCCATGAAGGCCAGCTGCAAGAAGGAAATAGCCACGGGAAATATGGCTGCTTGATCCGTTGCAAGTGGACGAGCCCGGCTTTGGCCGGGCTTTTTTCTGGTTGCTCGCATTGTCACCCCTGTTGCAGGATCAGCCGATCGACAACAGGGAATGTTGAAATGGATCAGAAAGCACGTGGGCGAATTGTGGTGGTCGGTGCGGGCATCGTCGGCGCATCCCTTGCGTATCACCTGTCTGGCAAAGGAGCGCACGTCACGCTGATCGAGGCTGACGAGGTCGCGAGCGGCGTCACGGCAAGCTCTTTCGCCTGGATCACTGCCACGCACGCCGGCGCTGATCCGATTGCGCAGTTGCGCGGTATGGCCATAGAAGCATACCGACGACTCGAAACCGAGCTGCCGGATGTGCAGATTCGCTGGACCGGGGCTTTGTCGTACAACGAATCAGCAGAGTATCCGGCGTCGGCGACATTGTTATCGTCTGCCGAGGTGCTTGCCCGCGAACCCAATCTGAAAAATCCTCCGCCGTGCGCGTTATTTCGCGCGGAAGAAGGCGCGCTCGACGCCGTGCAGGCCACCCACGCCTTGATTGCCGGCGCCCGAGCGCTGGGGGCGCAATTGCTCACGCAAACCCGAGTGACCGCTTTCAAAACCTGCAACGCAGAGGTCACCGGCGTTGAAACAACAGCGGGCACGATCGATGCCGACCTTGTTGTGCTTGCCGCAGGAATCGGCACCCGGCAGTTAGCACAGATGCTCAACGCCTCCCTGCCCATCGACGCCTCGCCCGCCATTTTCATCCGCTACAAGACCCAACCGGGCCTCGTCAAAGGCATCATCTCCAGCCCCGAAATGGAGATTCGACAAAGCGCCGACGGCACGTTGCTTGCCGCTGAAGATTATCTGGGAGAGGCGCCGGGTAACTCGCCGACGGACATCGCCCGGCAAACCGCCGAAGCCATACGCAAAGAACTTCACGGGGTGGTTTTGATTGAGCCGCAAACCGTCGCCGTCGGAATCCGCCCCATGCCCGCTGATGGCATCCCCGTGGTCGGTTACCTGCCCGGCGTCGGCGGAGTTTACGTTTGTGCGATGCATCCCGGTGTGACGCTGGCGGCCATCGTCGGGCGCCTCGCCAGTGAAGAGCTGCTGGATCACCAGTCCTCTGCGACCCTTGAATCGTGCCGTCCTCAGCGCTTTTTTCAGAACTCAGGCGACGCTTGATTTAGACTCGCCGACGTCTGCTGCAAGGAATGCGCACCAGCAACGCATGGTCATTTTGCGCGACTCGGACAGCGGAAAATCGCAGTGAAAAGGAGAACAACATTGCCGGCCCCCAAGGACACCGCGTTCGCCTATCAAGCGGTCTACCACTACCTCGTCGGATTGATCGAGGCGGCCAGTGGCACGACTGAACAGAAACTGCCGTCCCTGCGACAACTGGCCCTGCGCCTCGGCGTTTCGGTGTCGACGACCAAATATGCCTACGCACTGCTCGAGGACGAAGGCAGAATCCACGCCAAACCCAGGTTCGGCTATTTCACCCGGTCGATGCCGGCGGCGCCTGTGACGACCAGCTCCGGCAATCTTCTGGACCACGTCTTCGCCAGCGCCCGTCAGCCTGGCATGCTGGCGCTGAGCAGCGATGCCCCGGCGATGCTGCTGTCGCTGCAGGGGCCGTTGTTGATGATGGAGCGTGAGCTGACTCGCCAATACCCGCCCTCGAATGCACCGCTCTATCAGCTACTCGGCGAGCCGGAATTGCGCGTCGCCCTGGCGGAACGCTACACCCGTTCCGCTCACAACCACTGGCAGGCCGAGCAGGTGTATATCGGCGCCGACCTGCGCAGCGTATTGGAGTTGTCGCTCAGTGCCTTGAATCTCGGTGGCACTGTGGCGCTGGTGGAGTCGCCCTGCTCGTGGGCGATTCTGCGCCAGTTGCAGGCGGCCAACATTCGTGTCATCGAAGTGCCCCTCGGTGAAGACGGCCGCTTCGATCTGCCCGCGCTGAACGAACTGCTCAAGCGCGAACCGATACGGCTGGCGGTGCTCTCCTCCACGGTCAACATTCCCCAGGGCCAATTGATGCCGGCGCAGGATAAACAGCAGATCTGTCGCTGGCTGACCGAGCGGGAAATCTGGCTGTTCGAAAACGACACTTGGGGCGAGTTGTGTTTCTCCGATTCACCCGCGCGCTATCGCGATTTTGCCGACCCGGACAAGCTGCTGGTGTTCTCGACGTTCGACAAGATCATTGGCGGCGAAGCGCCGTACGGCTACGTGCTGTGTCGCCAGCAGGCCGCGCAATTTCATCGATTGTTCATGCAGCGTGGATTCCGCCTCTCACCGGTTCGGCAGAAAGCAATTGCCAGACTCTACAGCTCCAGGCGCATCGACCAGCACCTGACCACCCTGCGAGCACTGTTGCGCCAGCGCATGCAACAGCTACAGACCTTGTTGGAAGAACACGGTAACGGTCAGTGGCAGGTAGTCGCCCCACAGGGCGGTGCGAGCTTCTGGCTCAAGACTGTGCGGCCGATCAACATGCAGCGGGTATTCGAGCGCCTGCTGACCGAGCGGATCGTCATCGCCCCCGGCGAGATTTTCAGCCAGCAAGGCGCCTGGCAGCAGCACCTGCGCCTGAGCTACACCCTCGATTGGGACAAGGACATCGGCCATGCGGTGCAACGACTGGCGCAGGCGTTCACCGAAGAAAACCGCGTCTACAGTCCATAGCAATGCCGCGCCTCAGGAAACCGACCATGACGCACATCGTCGGCAAACTGCGCACAAGCCTCGCTGATCACCGCACCGACATCGGCGTAGCGTTTGACGAAACGCGGCAGATGCTCACCGCCCAGGCCGAGTACATCTTCGGTGACCAGCACCTGTCCGTCGCAGGCCGGTGAGGCGCCGATGCCGATGGTGGGCATTTTCGAGTCCAGGGTAATCTGCCGCGCCACGCCTTCGGCCACACCTTCGAGCAACAGGCTGAAGGCGCCCGCCTCAAGATTGGCCCGCGCGTCTTCAGCAATCACCGCACCAGTCTCAGCCGTCAGACCTTGAGCCTTGAAGCCGCCCATGACATTGACGAACTGCGGCATCAGCCCGACGTGCGCCATGACCGGAATCCCGCGCGCCACCAGAAACTCGACCGTCGGCGCCAAGGCCTTGTTGGCCTCCAGTTTCACCGCATCGCAACCGGTACGCGCCAGCACCTGAGCGCAATTGCGAAAGGCCTGTTCATTGGATTCCTGATAACTGCCAAACGGCATGTCGGCCACCACACAGGCCAGGCGCGTGCTATCGACCACCGCCCGCGTGTGGCCGATGATTTCTTCAAGCTGCATGCTCAGTGTCGAGGCGCGGCCATAACCGACCATGGCCGTGGAATCGCCGACCAGAATGAAGTCGACGATGGGGTCGATCAGCTTGGCGATACTGCTCGAATACGCCGTGAGCGAGACGATTTTCTGCTGGCCTTTCATGGCGACCAGTTGCGGCACGGTCAGGCGTTTGGTGCGGGTATGCAGGCTCATGGGCGACTCTCCGAGGCTGTCGTCCGTGAACGATAAATGTCGCCAGATTGAATGCGTAACGCTTCCATACAGTGCCCAACTCCAAAAGATTCGAGCGCTCGATTATTCGTTTAACGCAGAAACATTCAATGCACAGATTGGCCTGAAAAAGCGACCCAGGCGTACCCTGCCTCTTTGAAATGCACGCGGGATTCGGGATGCTTTATTTCGCCGTTTACCGCAGGATGCGAAGCTTAAGCACATACCCAAGGACCCATTTTTATCATGGAAGATGTCATCACCTACCGCACCGCCACTGCCGACGATGCACTGGCAATGAGCGAGCTGGGCCAAT
The DNA here is from genome assembly GCF_977020205.1 of Pseudomonas sp. AIG. Classification (NCBI taxonomy): domain Bacteria; kingdom Pseudomonadati; phylum Pseudomonadota; class Gammaproteobacteria; order Pseudomonadales; family Pseudomonadaceae; genus Pseudomonas; species Pseudomonas sp. AIG. The sequence goes on from NZ_CDROCK010000006.1 coordinate 78,971, forward strand.
TGCTCAACTCGGTACACCACGCCGCCCGCCCCGACATCTACGCCGCCGCGACGGCGGATTTTGCCCGCGACTTGCCGCACTGGGCCGGCGTATTCGAAAAGCCCGGACAGATTGCCTTCATCGCCAGTGTGGGAGATCAGCCCGCCGCGTTCATTACGGCCAACCTGTCCGCCAGTTCCGGCCCGCTGATGCAGCCGCAGAACGTGGTGCGCATCGGTTCAGTCTGTGTCGCCGAGCCGTTCTGGGGCAAAGGCATTGGCCGCGCGCTGATTCAACGGGTGAAAGACTGGGCCATCGAGCAAAATGCGCAGGACTTGCGCCTGACGGTCTGGCCTTTCAACGAACGCGCGGTGCGCCTGTATGCCGAGTTCGGCTTCGAGACCCGTGCCCTGGAGATGGGCGTGCGTTTGTGAGGAGCGAACACGTCCGATCATGAATAACCGTGAACAGCTCCATCAGCAGGGTTTCGCCCTGCTCCGTCGCGCCATACCCGCCGAGTGGCTGGACGACCTGCGCCAGGCGTTCGATGCGGGCGTGCTGCCATCCGATCGATGGCCCGTGCCACGGGGTCAGGACTGGCACCATTCGCTGCTGGATGACCATGCAAGCGTGCGCGCGGTGTGCCGCTTGCCCGTGCTGTTGGCCGTGGTGGGTGAGCTGATCGCGGAGCGCTTCTTTCTGTCCCAGGTTGAGGGTCGCGAACCGCTTGCCGGAGGCGGCCATCAGCAACTGCATCGCGACTTGTCCGCGCAACGCCCCGGCGACTGTGTGGTGGCCCTGGCTTTTTTCGATGACTTTGGCGCCGACAACGGCGCGACCCGCCTCATTCCCGGCAGCCATCGCCCCGCGCCCGGAGCGCCGCCCGTAGACGTCAATGATGAGACGCGAGCAGTTCAGCTCGCGGGCTGTGCGGGCGACATTCTGGTGTTCGATGTCGACCTGCTACATGCCGGCAGCCGAAACCTGCTGGGTGGCCGCCGGCGTTCGATTCTGATCAACTATTGGGCCGAGCCGCTGTACGCGTCTCACCTTCAAACGGTGGCTCTGCGAAATATCCGCATGGACCCTATCGAATGGTTTGATCCTGCCGACAACATCCCGGTGGACAGCGCAAGATTGAACGACGCAAGTCCAATCCCTCATTTTTGATTCAAGAGGCTGCATCCATGAGCAACGCCTGGAACGAAGGTTATTTCACCGACGAAGGCTACACCTACAGCTATAGCCGGGAAATCAATCCGGTTTTCCAGCGTTACTGCCTGTTGTTACGCGGCTTTGCCGGCCTGGACAATCCCGACGGCTATCACTGCGAACTCGGTTTTGGTCAGGGTGTGTCGATCAATATTCACGCCACGGCCAGTCCTGCCGGCTTCGTCGGTACCGACTTCCACCCCGGTCAGGCGGCCCACGCCATTGAGCTCGCAGCACTTGGCAACAACGGTGCGAAGCTGTACGACGACAGCTTCGAGCAACTGCTGGCGCGCCATGATTTGCCGCAGTTCGACAGCATCAGCCTGCACGGTATCTGGACCTGGGTCAGCCGTGACAACCAGAAGCTGATTGTCGAATTCGCCCGGCGCCACCTCAAACCGGGTGGTCATCTGTACGTCAGCTACAACGCCTTCCCGGGTTGGTCGCCTGCAGCGCCGTTGCGCCAATTGTTCAGCCTGCACGACCGCTTCGCCAATCACTCGGCGCGGGCGGATCAGCGCATTGATGCCGCGTTGCAATTTTCCGAAGCGCTACTGGCAGCCAATCCCAAGTACGCCCTGGCCGCGCCGAGCCTGGGCGCCCGGTTGCAGACCATCAAAGGCCAGGACCGCCAATACGTCGCCCACGAATATTTCAATCGCGACTGGAACTGCATGTATTTCGCCGACATGGTGGATGCGCTGGCCCCGGCCAAGCTCGATTACGTGACGACGGCGGTGCCGCTGGATTCGGTCGATGCACTCAATCTGAGTGCCGAAGCCCTGGCCTTTCTCGACGGTATCGAGCACCCGGTGATGCGCGAGCAAGCGCGTGACTACTTCGTCAATCAGTCTTTCCGTCGTGATCTGTACGTGCGTGGTGCCAACCGGCTCTGCGCCGCCGAGCGCCGGTCGCGCATGCTCAATACACGATTTGTGCTGATGCAACCGGCAGAAACCGTAGCGTCCAGCGTCACCGGCCCCGCTGGCGAAGCGTCACTGCAAGCGGAAATTTACGGCCCGGTCCTCAATGCGCTCGCGGGCCAGACGTATGAAGCCCAAACGATGCACCAGTTGCTCGATGCGGTGTCGCCAATGGCCTATGACGATCTGGAACAGGCCATCGCCATCCTGGTCGGCATGGGCGCGGTAGCCCCTTGCCAGAGCGAAGCCGCCGAGGCGCTGGTGTACGAACGCTGCGCCGCTTTCAACCTGCAACTGTGCAAACGCGCGCTGTTCAATGCCGACATTCAGGTGTTGAGCAGTCCGGTCACCGGTGGCGGCGTCACGGTCAGTCGTTTCCAGCAACTGTTCCTGATTGCAATCCGCCAAGGCAAACAGCACCCGGCGCAGTGGGCACAATTGGCGTGGAGCGTCATCGCCGAACAAAACGAAGTGTTGGTCAAGGACGGCAAAACACTGACCACCGCCGAAGCGAACATCGCTGAACTGACCGAACAGGCCCAGGCGTTTGCCGAGCAATCGCTGATTGTGCTGAGTGCTTTGAAAATCGTTTGATCAGGTGGGTGGCGCGCAGTGCTGTAGGGGGGGAATCTTCTAATGGATCCGATTCTCGAAGAACAGGCGCTGGGGGCGTTTATCGTGGCGGCGTTCGCTTCAGGATGAAACTCCGCCGGCCCTGATCGATACGTCTACGCTCTCTCCATCGCCATCACGCCTGGAGACTTCGCCATGACTCGCCCGCTACTGACCGCCCTCGCCCTTCTTGCCCTGAGTTTCCACGCGCAGGCTGACGTGATGCCCTTCCCCGCGACCTTCCACACTCAAGACATCAAGGTCGAAGGCGCGACAATGCACGTGCGGGTCGGTGGCAAGGGTCCCGCCGTGGTGCTGTTGCATGGTTTCGGTGATACCGGCGACATGTGGGCGCCGCTGGCGGCGGATCTGGCCCGCGATCACACCGTGGTGGTGCCGGATCTGCGTGGCATGGGCTTGTCGTCGATTCCCGAGGGCGGCTACGACAAGAAGACCCAGGCCGGTGACATTCGTCAGGTGTTGAGCGCGCTGAAGATCGAACACTCGGTGGTCATCGGGCATGACATCGGCACCATGGTCGCGTTCGCCTATGCCGCGCGCTATCCCGAGCAGACCGAGCGGCTGGTGGTGATGGACGCGCCCGTGCCCGGCATTACTCCGTGGAACGACATTGTCCGCTCGCCAATGCTCTGGCACTTCGACTTTGGCGGCGCGGACATGGAGCGTCTGGTGGCCGGGCGCGAACGCATCTACCTCGATCGCTTCTGGAATGAGTTTGCCGGCACACCGGCGAAAGTCGATGAAGGCACCCGCCAGCATTACGCCAAGCTCTACGCCCGCCCTGGCGCCATGCACGCCGCATTCGCCCAGTTCCGCAGCATTCGTCAGGACGCCCTCGACAACGCTCCGGTCCTGCAGAAACACTTGAGCATGCCGGTGCTGGCCGTGGGCGGTGAAAAGTCCTTCGGCAACAACGAAGCGATCGTCATGCGCAATGCTGCGGACAACGTCACCGAGGTAGTGATTCCGGCGGCGGGACATTGGTTGATGGAAGAAGCCCCGGCGCCGACCATCAAGGCTGTGCGCGACTTTATCGCAATGTGAGGAATTGGCATTGCCTTGGCCCAAGGCTTACGTCAGGATTCGCCCCTTTTTGAGGGCAACGTGCATATCTTGTGGCTCGTCCATTGATGTGTACGTTTATGCCCTTCGCTAACCGATATTCAAACGTGCAGGCCGGACAGAAAACATGAATCGTCAAAAGAAACTCAAGCAGTTGTTCAAGGAAAAGGCCAAAAAGGCCAGCGCCAAACTGGCGCCGAAAAAGCCCAAATACATCAGCAAGGCTGATCGGGCAAAACTGGAAGCTGAAGCCGCAGAGCCAGTCGAAACCAGCGAAAGCTGAAATCCCTCTCAGCTTCCCCTTGAATGGCCGGAAACAGACTTTGAGCCTGGCCAGCCCTTCTTTCTTCAGAAGTGCTGGCCGGGTCTACTGATTAATCAGAGACGATCGTTAATCCACGTTATCTCTCGATTCATTGATAGCTGAGATGCTTTTAAATTCTACTTCCGGTCGAGTACTCACATAACCGTAATAGGTTTTGACCGCTTCGGATTTTCCGGGATATGGCTGTTCATGGGCGACGGTTTTCAAGCTCAGGCCCATGCTGCTGTGGAACGTTCCGCTGGCCTGAGCAGTCACTCCGCCGCCCTGTACGATGTAGCCGGAAGTGCTGATGATGTTATGTTGAATACACTCGGAGAAAACCTGTTGAACCGGGATGAACCACAAATAGTGGTAATCACCGTTATTGTTGATTGCCACTTTATTATTGAACCAGATGGCAACGTATCCTTGCAGCCAGACGTTCCCGACCCACTGGGTGTTTAGTTCGGTGAAACTCAAGTCAACCTCACCCCAACCGTGGGTGTGGGGAGAAATTGGCACTTTGGTCGACGCACCATAGTTGGAGGCCTTGGACTCGCTCGCGCCCTGCGTAGAAGACAGGGTCATTTCAACGGTACTGCTTGTCTCCGCGCCACCTACAAGTGGAATGCCCGCGTTGGCTTTTACCGTGACGCCGACTTTGAGTTGTTCCGTAACGCTCCAGGTAAAGGTATCCGTCAACCCTTGTTGCAAGCTCACCACATGTTCTATGACCTGACCGCCGTCATTGACAGTGTCGTATTTACCTAACAAAGCGCTGCCACCATCTTTTTGCACAAAACTCGAGTACACCAGATCTTTTGGTGGCGTCACATTGGTTTGATATTGCATGTAGTTCTTGGTGTCTTTGTTACGGGCATATTGTGTGCTTTCAGTAAACCAGCAGGTTGTTCCGTATTGAGCAGTTTTCCAGCGCCCCCATGCGTTAGTGATCGTGTCGATATCATTCATGATAGTTTTCTCCATTATTTTAGGCAGATTCTTCAGCGTACTCGGCTGCCCATCAACGGCAGCCACGATCAGGGTGGTTGAAAAAAACGCCCTATCACTACTAATGTTGATAGTTTTTCAACATATTCATGTGCTACGCGACCTTGTCCCTGAGTCGACTTGCGCCTGTCTGGTTGAAAACTCTGCAACCTCTAGCTAGCCTGACGGTTCGCCCCTGATACCGAATCAAGGATAGATATGGTCGTGGCTAAACATAACGTTGATTTTCGACAAGCATTTGACTACGCGCGAGTTTCATTCGCGGGCACGTTTCAAAGGGAACTAACAAGGAGGATCCTGCTAAAGACAAACTGCAGCCATTACGCAATTTTCTACAAGGCGGCGGTACCTGTATCACTTCCGAAAGTCTATCTCACCGACAACTTTGACTTTTCCTGTCGGGTTATCTACGACCAGGAAAAAATCTGGATGATGGACCCGGTTCTGGATATAGCCAGTGACGTAGAAATACATCACTGGAGCAGCGGGCTGCCCGTATCCTCGCCGAGCATTGTCACATTGATAAAAACGTCTGCAGCCAAACGCGTGGCAGATGCTTCGACGTTAATTTATCCCATGCGTAACGGCAGCGTGGCGTCATTGACTCTGATTTGGGCGAACACAGACCGACCCGACATTGACTTCAATGAGACCTACGAAACATTGTTCTCGGAATCACGAATGGTCGCCCAAAAAATAAGTCACCTGTCGAAATGCAGCCAATCCGTAGCAAGTAGTCAGCTAAATATTCGTGAAGTACGCATCATGCGCTTGCTCGCTGATGGCCTGACATCCAAGCAGGTGGCCGACACCATCAACGTCACGCGTGCGACCGTATACTTTCACGTCAAACAGTTCACCCGAAAAATGAATTCTTCAACACGTTCAGAAGCCATTATCAAAGCGGCGTTGCTTAGAATGATATAAGGCAGATTATTTGCCGGATAATCCCCCCACTCATCAGGCCGAGCTCCTGGACCGAGTGGCCCCACAAATCCTCCTCGAATTGGATCTTTCCTTAACCTCTTGCCGCCCTAAACTGGTCGCATTCCCCAGTTCGACCAGGAACGCAAACCATGCCTGTAGGCGACTTCGACTGCCAACCCGCTCTGTACGCAAGCACGCTGAAGCTGCGGGCATTGGCTGCCAGTGACTTTGAAGCGTTGTTCCTGGCCGCCAGTGATCCACTGATCTGGGCCGGCCACCCCGCCAGCGATCGCTATGAACGACGCGTATTTGAAGCGTACTTCGCCGCTCGGCTCGCCAGCCAGAAAGCACTTGCCGTCATCGATATCGAGTCGGGGCAGATCGTCGGTATGTCGAGCTACTACACGCCGCCCGATCAACCCGAGAGTATCGCCATCGGCTACACCTTTCTGGTACGGGAAAAATGGGGTGGCGCTGCCAATCGTGAGTTGAAGCGATTGATGCTGGAACATGCATTCAAGGTCTACGACACCGTCTATTTCCACATCGGCCCCGCCAACCTTCGTTCGCAAAAAGCGCTGTTGAAAATCGGCGCCGGGCACTTGTATGACGCCGAGCTAAACCTCTCAGGTGCACCTGCCCTGTGCAAGTGCTACGGGTTATCCAGGGCAAAGTGGCTGGCATCCACTGCTGAACGTTAATGGCGCACACGAAGGCGAAGAAACATTGCGCGCAGGTGCCCTGCCCCCAAGGGGATCGCCAGTAACACCAGCGAGATCGAAAGCCAGTCAAAGAGGCTTGGATACTGGCCGAAGATCGCCATCGAACTGAAGATCCCGAACACAGGGATCAACAGCGACAACGGTGCCACGCGCGACATCGGATATTCACGCAACAGCAGGTTCCACCCCCAATAACTGAAGTGCGTCGCGGCATAGACCTGAAACGCCAGCGAAAATACGGTTATCGCATTGAGCTGCGACGGCAGCGCAGTGAACGGTGCCGAGCCATGCAGCAGCCACGTCAGCAGCATGAGCGGGATGGGCGGAAACAAACTCGCCCACACCACAAACGCGAAAATCTCACGCACCTTCGAGACCTTGATCACGACGTTGCCAATGCTCCACGCCAAGGCGCTGCCAATGACCAGTGCCAAACCCGCCACCGATGCGTCGCCAGGGCGACTCAGTACGATGCCCATCAGGCCCGCGGCGGCCAACAAAGTGCCAAGCCATTGCAGCCGTCCCAGACGTTCGCCGAAGAAAACCACGCCCCAGGCCAAGGTGAAAAACGCACTGAACTGGATCAGTAGCGATGCCGTTCCCGGTGGCACGCCCCAAGCGATACCGAGGTTGATCAACGCCCACATCGCCACGCCAAAAATCAATCCGTAAGCAGCCAGCCAGTGGAACGCCACACGAGGACGCTCGACAAAAAACACCCAAGGCAATGCAGCCAACGTGAAACGCAGCGCGGTCAGCAGCAGCGGGTCGATAGCGGCCAGTCCGAGTTTGGTCACGGGGAAGTTCAATCCCCAGACAGCCGTCACTAGAACGGCGAGTACAAGATGTTTCTTTTGCATGGTCAATCTTTCCCGGCGCCGAGCGGAAGTACTCGGGCGCGGAGAAATATGCAGGCAATCGACATGGCCTGCTTTCAGTCACAGGCCAACTTTCATTAGAATCGGGCCATGCGAGAAATCTCCAGCCATCCCTATCAGAACACTCCGCGCGATGCCGTCGTGACTGCCATTGATTACGCGGACGGGACGCTGTTCCCGCTGCACGATCATCAGCGCGGCCAATTTGCCTACGCGGCCAGCGGCGTCATCACCGTGTTTACCGATGACGGCAACTGGGTCGTGCCGCCGCAACGCGGTATCTGGGTGCCAGCGCAATTGCCCCACTCCATGCAAATGCGCGGCCCCGTCACGCTGCACAACACCTACATCCGTAAACAAGCGGCGCAGCGCCTCGGACTGTCAGGGCAATGCCAGGTGCTGGACGTGTCACCGTTGTTGCGCCACCTGCTGCTAAAAGCTATCGATGTACCCGCACGCTATTCCACGCAAGGGCATGACGGCCATGTGATGGGATTGCTGCTGCACGAAATCGCCAGCATGCCCGTGCTTTCGCTCAATGCGCCATTGCCGGCGGAACCTAGACTGGCAATGGTGTGCCGCGCGTTTCTGCAGCAGCCTTCGCTGGAGGTCGGTATCGACGACATGGCGCAACGTGCGGGCATGAGCCGGCGCACCTTTACCCGACATTTTCGGTTGCACACCGGGATCAGCTTTATCGAATGGCGGCAACAAGCCTGCCTGCTGGCGGCGATTGTCATGCTGGGCAAAGGTCAGTCGGTCACACAGGTCGCCATGGATTTGGGCTACAGCAGTTCCAGTGCGTTTGCGACGGTGTTCAAGCAAGTGTTGGGGGAAGTGCCGAGTCGCTACTTTTAGCGGCTTTCGCTTTTACACGTCAGCCACGCGCCCCAGAACAGACTGCTGAAAAACCGCGTCGCCTCGCCAAACCCCGCCTCACGCAACAGCGCCTGAACCGCCGCCTCGGAATGCGGCGGATCGGCGCCTTGCAGAATCTTGCCCAGCTTGGCTTGCACCTCTTCTGCGCTGGCACCCTGCTGGCGCCAGCGCTGCCCCCACGCCTGGAGCAATAATGGTTGGCTGGCATAGGCGTAATGATTGCCCGCCACAATCAGCGGCGCGCCCGGTTTGAGACGCGCCTGAATCGACTGCAGGATCTGGCGTTTGGCATCGTCACCGTTCAAATGATGGAGCACGCCGATCAATGTCGCCGCGTCGAATTGCGCATCGGCCGGCAAGTCCTCGACATGCCCGAGATGAACCTGCGTGCGATGCAGCAAGTCGCTGGCCTCCAACTGCTGCACGGCGGCTTCAAGCATCGGCGCGGAAGGATCAACCGCAATGAAACGCCACTGCGGTTCCAGCGCCGCCATCGCAATGATTTCCTGCGCCGTACCGCCCGCGCCGACCACCAGTATGTTGGCCGGCCGCGAACCGAGACTGGCCGCCAACATGCAGGCCGCCAGATCGTGACAGGCGTCGTAGCCGGCCAGGGCGATGCGACTTTGTCGGGCGTATTCGCTGGCGCGGGAGGTGTCGAATTTTTCTGCTGATGTTGGGTTCACGACGAGGCTCCTTGTTGTTTCAGAGGAAACTACGCCGAGACGACAGATAAGAAAAATTCATTAATTTTATGCCCTGCATTCCACTCGGGAATGCAGCCTCACGCCAACCATTAATCGTATCAATAACAACCATTGATTCAATGAAGTTCTCTTATCAGGCTCGCGGCGTAAGATCGGCTCCAGACCCAACCACTACCCCACGGAGCACACCCTCATGAAACGCCAAGCCCTTTTCAGCATCGCTTTCTCACTGTTCGTCCTGAATGCTTTTGCCGCTGAACCTGCCACCCAGACTGATCCGCTGTTCAGCGATGCAGTCGCCGCTGCGACCCAAACCGATCCGTTGTTCAGCGACGCAGTAGCCGCCGCCACTGAAACCGACCCGCTGTTCAGCGACGCAGTAGCCGAAGGCGGTTCCGACCGTTTGCTCGAACGCCGCGCCGTCTGAATGCGGCGCTTCAGCGCAGTCACCGAAGAAAGGCCCGACCTTACCCGTCGGGCTTTTATCGTCTGAACGCGCTGCTCTCCTGTCCTGCCCTGCGTGAAAGTTTTCCTCCCCAATCGGCTCGATCACCTAACCTCAAAGACTGTGTGATCCATTCGAGCCGTGTCACCCATGCGCAACACATTGAAGTCGTTGTTTTTTGTCGCGTTCATACTGCTTGTTTGCGGCAGTCCGCCGCTGTGGGCAGCCGATTTGCCGGCACCGGTAACGACCGCTGCCGCGCCATTGCCAGTGATTTCGCAAAGCGACCTGCAGGCCTTGCAGCTACGCCTCGACGGCCTCAAGCAACAGATTTCCGCAGCAAACAACTACAACCAGCTCGAAGGTCCGCAGGATCGGGTGCAGGCGTTCATTCTGGATGTCGATCGGTTATCGGCGGCGTTGTTGCCGCAGCAGGCGCAACTGGCGGTGCAGTTGGGCGTGCTGGGGGCTGCGCCGGATGCCGATCTGGCGGCTGAACAGGCAGACATCGTTGCGCAACGGGCATCGCTGGCCGAGCAGAAGAGCAAGGTCGACGGCACGCTGAAGAGCCTGGCGGCGCTGAAGCAGAGCGCGGCGGATCTGATTACGCAGATCGCCGGCATCCGTCGCACACTGCTTGAAAGTGAACTGACGCTGGGCACTGACAGCGTGCTGAGCCCGAGTTTCTGGTCACCGCTGGTGAGTCCGAGCGACGACGATCGTCAGCGTTTACGCTTTTTCGTCGCTCAGGTGCGCGACACCTGGGCCACCGTGTGGGCACCAGGAGAACGCTTCTACACCAGTGTGTTGATGGCGTTGGCGCTGATCATTTGGACATTCGGCCGCAGGCTGGCCGAACGCGGTCTGACCTGGGTGTGCATTTACCGCATGCCCGAGGGACGTCTGCGCCGCAGTGCACTGGCGTTCGCCTCGGCGCTGGCGACCATCGCCACCACCGGCATTGCCTTGAAATTGCTGTTCTACGCCTGCACCCGCCACCAACCCTTGCCACCCGTGCTGGAAACCTTCTCTGAGGAGTTCGAGAAGGTTGTGTATGCCTGCGTGTTGATCACCGGTTTGAGCCGCGCGTTGCTGTCGACCGAACACCCCTCGTGGCGCCTGCCGGCGATTGCCGATCAGGTGGCGCTGGCGCTCAGGCCCTACCCGCGCATTCTGTCCTGCACTTTGTTGGTGCTGGTGACGCTGGTGCAGGTCAGCAACGCCACCGGCATGAGCAGCCAGATCGTGATCGCCGGGCGCGGGGTTATTTCGATGGTCGTGCTGGCAATAGTCACGGTCCTGCTGTTGCGCGTTGGCAAGGTGCGCAAGGCGCTGGTCGCGGCCAATGACGCGGCAGCGGCCAACAGTACGTTTGCCGGGGTGATTTACACCATCGCGAGCATTTCAATGTTTGTCTCGGCCGTCGCTCTGCTCACCGGCTATGTGTCGCTGGCGCGGTTCATCAGTTATGAGCTGGTGTGGGCATACATTGTTTTGTCGGGTTTCTACCTGTTGATTCAGTTGATCAAGGACGCTTGCGAACACGTGTTTTCGCCCCGGCATGCGAGCGGCAAGGCGCTCAAACAGCTGCTCGGCATTGGTGATCGGCGGCTTGATCAGATCGAGATTCTGCTGTCGGGTTTCAGCCGGGCCGCGCTGTTGTTGCTGGCGGTCATCGCGCTGTTTGTCGGCGGCATCGGCACCACGCTGGGACAACTGGCGAGCAACATCATGGCGATCCTTGGCGGCGCCGGGCTGCGCAAGCTGAACATCGTCCCCGGCCATCTGCTCAATGCCGTACTGGCGCTGATGATCGGCATCTGGCTGATCCGCGCCCTGCGTCGTTGGCTCGACAACGAGTTCCTGCCCAAGACCGACATGGACCCGGGAATGTGTGCCTCGCTGAGCACGCTGTTTTCCAACATCGGTTATGCCTTTGTGATTCTGCTGACACTGTCGTCACTGGGCGTGCAGTGGACCAATCTGGCGTGGATCGTCAGTGCGCTGTCGGTGGGCATCGGTTTCGGTCTGCAGGAGATCGTGAAGAATTTCGTCTCGGGTCTGATTCTGCTGACGGAACGACCGGTGAAGGTCGGCGATTTGATCAGCATCAGCGGTGTGGAAGGCGATATTCGCCGCATCAATGTGCGCGCCACGGAAATCCAGCTCAGCGACCGCTCGATCGTCATCGTGCCCAACTCGCAACTGATCTCGCAGAACCTGCGCAACGTCACGCTGGGCGGCAGCGCGCAAGGCGTGGCGTCACTGGAACTGGTGTTCCCGCTGGACATCGATCCCGAAGAGGTCAAGGACCTGTTGCTCAACACGTATCGGGAGAACGAAACCATCCTCGATAAACCGGCACCGTTCGTGCGCTTCAGCAAATTGTCGCCGGACGGAATCACCTTGACGGTGACCGGGTATGTGGGCAGTCCGAGGATTGTCGGGGTGACCAAAAGTGATTTGTTGTTTGAAATTCTCAAGCGTTTGGGTGCGGCAGAGATTGCGTTGGCGAAACCGCCGGGGACGACATAAACGGGTTATTCCCGAAGCGCCTAAAAGCCTGCTTTTTAGGTCTTTATTCGCGGTCAGACAGCAACCTTATACTCGAGCGGTTTACTCATCGTTCAATAAGGATGTTCCATGCCTCAACGTCTTTTACTGGCGGCTTTATTCCTCGCCGTCGCCGGTTGTGCCAGCCCTCCTCCTGCGTCCGTTCACACCCATGATCCTGCCAGTTCGACCTTGCAAGGCGATGCCTCGCGGCCGGCGCAGGCGCAGTGGATTCGCACCGAGTTGTACTTCTCCGTGGGGTCGATTGATGGCAAGGAAGGTGCGGTCAGCCCGGCGCGCTGGCGCGAGTTTCTTGATCAGGAAGTCACGTCGCGGTTTCCTGATGGTTTCAGTGTGTTCGATGCTTATGGGCAGTGGCGGGATAAAGGCGCGAAGGAGCCTGAGCGCTTGAGCACCAAGGTGATTGTGATCCTGCATGAGAACAGTGCGAAGAATGTGGCCAGCATCGAAGCGATCCGATTGGCTTACAAGCGTATTACCGGGGATTTGTCGGTGCTGCGGTTGTCGCAGCCGGCGGAGGTGTCCTTCTAGAATCAGAAGCCCCTCACCCTAACCCTCTCCCAGAGGGAGAGGGAACCGATCCGGGGATATTGGAGATTTACGCCGACCTGAGCATGGCTCACTGAATCCGTAATCGACTTCGATCAGTATTTGCTTCAAGCCATAATCGATTCGGTCTTTCAGGTCGATGTATCCCCCAAGACAACTCGGTCGGCTCCCTCTCCCCCTGGGAGAGGGCTGGGGTGAGGGTCTGCCTTCAAGCGACTCAATCCAGCCAAAAGCAACACACCCACCAGCAACACCGCAATCCCCAAAAACGCCCCATACCCCACCACTGTCACGCTGGAATACAGCATGTACAGGCACAACCCGAAAAACAACAACGGCAACAGCGGATACAACGGCACCTTCACCGGCCGCGGCACCTCGGGAAAGCGCCGCCGCAGGATGATCAGCGCCACACTGCTCAAACTCAAGAACAGCCAATAAACCGGGGTCAGGTACTCGACCATGGTGTTGAAGCCGCTCTGAGTAAAACTGCCGAACAACACCAGCAACAATGCCACCGCACCTTCCGCCAAAAGCGCTTTGCGCGGCACGCCATGGCGATCATCCCAGGCGCCGAAACTGCGCAGTTGCGGCACATCGCGCGCAGCAGCGTAGGTCGTGCGAGCGCCCACCAGCAGGGTCGAGTTGATGGTCGCGATCGCGGCGATACCGACCATCAGCAAAATCAGCATCACACCCGGTGCACCGAAGGCCCGGTTCAACAACTCGACCGCCGGTGCATTGCTGGCCGCTAATCCAGCGAACCCCAGGCCCTGAACGAACGCCCAATTGAGCGCCAGATAGATCGCCATCAACACGCTCAGCGCGCCGAGCATGGCGATGAAAATCCCCCGCCGGCCATCACGCACTTCCGCCGATAATGTCGCCGCATCGCTCCAGCCGCCGAACGCCAGAAAGACGAAAATCATCGCCGCCGAAAACCCGGCCATACCGGTGTTTTTCGCGACGGGCGAGAGATCCGGCACAGGCGCTTCGATGCCTTGCCAAGCCAAAAAAACGCCGGCACTGGCAATGCTCAAAAAGCCCAGCGCCAACAGCCCCACCAACAAGGTCTGGGTGATAAAACCAATGTGTTTGCCCGTCAGATTGAGCAGCACCAGCGCGGCAATCACCGCCCCGGCAAACAGCCCGGAGCCGTACTGCCCCAGCGGCACCACCGCATCGACGTAATCGGCAAACATGAACGCCGACAAGGCAATCCACCCGGTGTGCATCACCGAAAACCGCGACCAGGCGAACAGGAATCCCATGCGCTCGCCATACGCCGTGCGCAGAAAGTAATAGTCGCCGCCGGGGTGCGGAAACGCCGTGGCCATCTCGGCAAAACACAGCGCGCCCATCATCGACGCGACACCGCCCAGCACCCACACCAGGTAGAAATATTCCGGCCCGACAGTGAGGGCGACGGTCGGCGCGGTTTTCAGGATGTCGGTGGTGATCACCATGCCCAGCGTGATCAGCAACGCTTGAAACACCGGTAGATGCCGCCCCGGCCCCGCGTCAGAAACCATAGGTAGCGCGGGCGTAGTAGTAGGCGCCGTTGGTGCCGATTGGCGAGAGCACGTCGTACGGCAGGTTGCCGCCGTAGTTGATCGCCGAACCGGAACGTTCCGGGTAGTTGTCGGTGAGGTTGTTGCCGCCTACCGCGATGTTGAATTTAGGCGTGAATTTGTAAGCCACCTCGGCGTCCAGTTGCCACACCGCGCCGTAAGTTTGCTCCGGTTGCGAGTCGCCGAAATCGAACACCCGGGTAGTCTCGCCCTGACGCGTCAAGCGTCCGAGCAAGCCCCAATGCTCGCTGGCCCAATTGGCGGAAAAGATGAAACGGTCCTTTGGCGCTGCATCGGTCAGGGTGTTGGTTTCCTCTACGCCAACGAGGGCGTCATTGCCGATGCCCAGCGCCGTCAGTTGCGATGGCGTGCCTTTGGTGCTGGTGACTTTGGTGTGGTTGTAGGTGTACGCCGTGGTCAGGCCCAATTGCCCTTCGTAGAACGGCTGATGGTAGTTGAGCACCAGTTCGGCGCCGTGGGTGCTGGTGTCGGCAGCGTTGGTGAAGAAGTTGACGTCGTGCACGCCAGCAACGCCGAAGTTGTCGTTGATGTAGTTTTCGAGGGCATCGCTGCCAATGCGTTGTGACAGGGTGATGCGGTCTTTGACGTCGATGCGGAACACGTCCAGGGAGGCATCGAAGCGTTCATTCAACTGGAAGGTCAGGCCAAGGCTGAAGTTCTTCGAAGTTTCCGGATCGAGTTTCTCAGCGCCGAGTGCACGGGCGATCGGGTCGTTGACCGAGAGCACGCGGATGTCGGTCAGCGTGCCGCCATCGCCGAAGTTGCTGGTGGTGTTCTGGAAGCCGCTCTGGGCCAGAGACGGCGCGCGGAAGTTGTTCGAGACCGCACCGCGCAAGGCCCATTGCTCGGTAAGTTTGTAGCGACCGCTGAGTTTGCCGGTGAGTTTGCTGCCGGCATCGTCGTAATGTTCCCAGCGCGTGGCGGCGTCGACGAAGAAGCGGTCGGTGAGATCGCCGGACAACTCGGCGTAAGTGCCGAACACGTTGCGATCCAGATCCGACTCTTCGCTCGGCCGCAGGCCGTTGGCGCCGTCGGCTCCGGAGCCGATGTAGGAGGCCTCGTCACCGGCGTAGGTCAGGTAGTTTTCGTAGCGGTATTCGCCGCCAACCGCCAATACAAAGGAGCGCTCGCCGAGTCGCAGTTCGCGGCTGAAGTCGAGGTTGCTGGTGGTCTGACGCAGCTCGTAATCGCCGGTGTCGAACTTCGTCGGTGAGTCTTCACCGAGGCTGACGTTAAGCGTGCGCCGGGTCGAGCCCTCGAAGCGGTTGCGACCGTGGGTGATGCTGCTGTCGAAATCCCACTCGTCTCCGAGCAGGCCTTTGAAACCGGCGGTGGCGGAGATGTCCTTGTTGTCGCCGAGCGATTGCGGCAAGTAGCCGTTGGGGTAGAACTGCGGCTGTTCGTACGGATAGCGATAGAACTCGGCGCCGGTGGTGTGGCGCTGGTTGTACGTGCCGAAACTGTAGGCTTTGCCGTCGGCCAGCGGCAGTTCGCTGTTGAACCAGAGGTTGACGTCCCGGGCGACGCCGTCGCCCATCACATAGTTGCGCTGGCCGGGGCTGTCGGCAAAACCGTCGAAACCGGCGCGGTTGGTCGGGTTGCGATCCTTGTATTCGGTGCCGCCACGAATAAACCCGCCCTCCTCGCCCAAACGCGTGCCGATCTTCGCCGTGGTCACGCTGTTCTGGCCGTCGGTGGTGGTCTTGTCGATGGCGTCCTGATGGGTGTGATAGGCGCCATAACTGGTGGACACTTCGCCGCCCTCTGGGGCGTCGTCGAGGATGATGTTGATCACCCCGGCGATCGCGTCGGAGCCGTACTGCGCGCCGGCGCCGTCACGCAGCACTTCAATGCGTTTGATCGCGCTGATCGGTATCGAGTTGAAATCCACGGGTGCAGTACCGCGACCGATCTTCGAAGAGTCGTTGACCACCGCTGACGTGTGGCGGCGCTTGCCGTTGACCAGCACCAGCACCTGATCCGGGCTCATGCCACGCAGTTGCGCCGCGCGCACATGGTCGGCGCCGCCGGAGTTGGATTGGCGCGGCAGGCTGAAGGATGGCAGCAACGTCTGCAACGCCGCGCCCAATTCACCGTCAGCGGCGCCAGCGGATTTGAGGTCTTCGGCGGTGAGCACATCGACCGGCACCGGCGAATCCAGCACGGTGCGCGAAGTTCCCCGGGTGCCAGTGACCAGCACGGTACCGAGTCGGGATTCGCTGTCGGCGCTGGCGGAAGTTTCTTCGGCGTTGGCCGGAAGTTGCCAGATGGCGGACACGACGGCAGCCGCCAGTAATGAACGGGAACGGTAATGCATATAACAGCTCCTTGAATCGCAGTTAATACCCGGCCGTTGCCGACAATAAAGTTCGGCAAGCCATGCGCGGCAATGTCTGCTGTAGTTTTGGATTTCTGGAAGGCGGTGAAGGCTTTTTTACGGTGAGTTGCAGTTTCCCCAGCGTGAGACGTTTCCCCTTGAAGCCCGATGCTAGACGAGCTTCAGTTGATCGCAAAAGAACCAATAACGCTTAGGTTAGATCGCTCTAAAGGATTGTTCTTAGTTCAGCAGAAGTGTTGCTGAGCCAACACCTGAACCAACTAATCAGCAATTAAGTTTCTATGTAAATACACATCCCCTGTGGGAGCGAGCTTGCTCGCGAATGCGGTCGATCAGTCAACGGAGAGGTCACTGAAAGGGCCCCTTCGCGAGCAAGCTCGCTCCCACAGGTTGATCGTATTCCAAGGTGTGAACAGGCTGCGTCCAGAAAACTTAATCGAACGCTTTTTCCAACCAGGCATCCTCGGCAATCTCCAGTTCATCACCACTGAATCGCTGTTCGGCAAACGGATCGGCGTGCAGATGAAAGCCGTTCTGCTCCCAGAACCCCGGTTGTTCCTGCTCAACGAATTCAAGCCCGCGCAGCCACTTCGCGCTCTTCCAGAAATACCGCCCCGCCACCACCAGCCGCAGTGGCCAGCCATGTTGCGCGGTCAACGGTTCGCCGGCGTAATGGGTAGCGAGCAGACTGTCGGGATGCAACAGGTCCTTAAGTCGCAAGTTGGTCTGGTAGTCGTGGTCGGCGTGAGCCATGACGAAGTCCGACGTCGGCTGAATATCGAACGCCTGCAACAGATCCCGCAGATGCACCCCGCTCCACTCGGTGTCGAATTTCGACCAGCGTGTCACGCAATGGATGTCGCAGCGCAATTGCCGTTGCGGCAGTGCCTGCAGGTCGGCGTAACGTAATTCGATTGACTGGGCGAGTGTGCCGAACAGGCGCAGCGACCAGTTGGCGAGGTCGTATTCCGGTACTTCGCCTTCGTGGAGGATTGGAAATCGCTCCGTCAGCACTTGGCCTGGGGGTAGTCGTTTACCGAACAACGGATCCGCTGCCGGGGAACGGCTTTTGCGTAAGCGCGAGGCTTTGTTGTGCATAGTCACTCCATTTTCAAGGGTGCCCCCAATTCCCTGTAGGCCTTCGCCTGCTCGCGATAGCGCTGGGTCAGGCGCCAAAGATGTCGACAGACCTGACGCCATCGCGAGCAGGCGAAGGCCTACAGGGGATCGTTGTCGGTAGGAGGATCTAGTTGGCCACCGGAATCCACGCCGCCCGTGCAACATTCGCGGTATCACCAAAACTCGGGAGCTTCTGCGCCAGATCTCGAACATTCTTCACATCCAGATCCAGCAACTGCTGGCGAGTAATCAGCGTCGGCGGCACCAGCACCTGATGCCCTGGGTTTTCCCCGGCAATCAACATCGCCAGGCTGCGCACACTGATCGCCCCGGCCACTTGCGGATTGACCGCTGCCGTCGCCGCCCAGGCGCTGTCCGGTTCTTTCATGATTTGAATATCGGCGGTGGAAATGTCGGCGCTGTAGATCTTCCCCTTGCTGGTCAGCCCCGCCTCATCCACGGCGATTTTCGCGCCTTTGGCGAACTCATCGAACGGCGCAAAAATCACGCTGATGCCTGGGTTGGCTCGAAGCACGGCGCTGGCCTGATCCGCCACGGAGTTGGCAATCGGCGGATTCAGCGTGCCAAAGCGTGCCTTTTCGACGATTCCCGGATTGGCTTTCTTGACCTGACTCCAGATCTCGTCGCGGCGCTCCATCGGCGTAAAGCCGCTGATGTACACGTAGCCGGCATCGAACTTCGTGCCGTTGTCCTTCACGGCTTGATCGAGGGCCAGACGCGCCAGCGCATGGTGATCCTGCTCGACCTGGGTCACTTGCGGCGTGTTCAGATCGACATCGAAAGCGACGACTTTGATGCCTTTGGCGATGGCCCGATCAATCGGCGCTTTAAGGGTTTCCGCCAAGCCGAGCTGGACGATGATGCCGTCGACGCCCAGATCAATCGCCTGATCGATCATCTCGCCCTGGCTCGCTGCCTGCTGCCGGGCATCGAATACGCGCAGGTTGGCGCCCAGCGCTTCGGTCTGCTTTTCGACGCCGCGCAAATACGCCTCGGGGAAGTCCCCGGAGAACAAGTAACCCACCAGTGCGATCTGTACCTGACCTTTGTCGAACGGTGCCGGCGCACCTGGCAAGGCTTTAGCCTGAGCGCCCAGCGCCACTGCCGAGAGCAACGCACCAGCGAGGCATTGACGGGCGAACTGTGTGATTGAACCGTGCATGCAACTTCCTTGAATAAAGCGGCTCAACACGCCCGATGCGCGAGGCCGAACGTGAACATCAGGGCCAGCACCAGCACCAGTCCCTTGACGAAATCCTGCGCGTAATACGGCGCGTTGAGCATGGTCAGGCCATTGAGCAGCGCCGCCACCAGCAGCGCCCCGACCAGAGTGCCAAAGGCATTGGGCTTCTTCGCACCGAGTACGGCAAAACCGATCAGCGCCGCGCCGAGAGCATCCAGCACCAGGCCATTGCCCGAACTGACGTCGCCACGCCCCAGCCGCGCTGCCAGCAACAATCCACCCAGCGATGCAAGCAGCGCCGAAAGCACGTAAGCCAACAACTTGAAGCGCTGCACCGGCGCACCGGCCAGTCGCGCCGCTTGCTCGTTGCCGCCGATGGCATAGAACAGCCGACCAATGCGCGTGCGTTCGAGAAACAGCCACACCGCCACCGCTACCACCGCCGTGATCAACACCGGAATCGGCACCACCTCCCACAACCGTCCGCGCCCCAGCGCAAGAAACGCGGCACTGAACGTACCTTCGGTTTCCTCACCGCTGGGCAAGGTCATGCCCACCGCAATCGAGCGTCCGCCCGTGGGAATAAGTTGCACGCCGATTACCAGAAACATGCTGCCCAGCGTCGCCAGAATGTCCGGCACCCGCAGTTTGACGATCAGCCAGCCGTTGAGCAGGCCAACCAGCGCCCCACCGGCCAGACTGATCAACACCGCCGGCACCGCGCCCCAGCCGAGCACGACCATCACGTAACTGGCGATCATCAGGCTCATCGCCGCCACCGCGCCAATCGACAGATCGAGGCCGCCGACTGCCATCGTCAGCGTCACACCCAGCGCCAGCAGCGCGACAATCGACACCGATTGCAGGATGCTGAACAGGTTGCCGACGCGCAGAAATGCCGGCTCGGCCACACTGAAAAACACCACGATCAGCGCCAGCAGCCACAACAGGCCATAGCGGATCAATACGTGTAGCAGACGTTCGGCGCGTGCCGGCTCGGTCGATAACAGTGAACTTGAATCAGGCACTCGCTCTGCTCCTTGGCGTGGCTTGAGGGGAATGTTCGGTGACGTCGCTGCCGGCCAGTGCAGCGACCAGATCAGCACGATTGAGGCCGGCGCGCGGGTACTCGGCAACCACGGCGTGATCGCGCACCAGCAGGATGCGGTCGGCAATTTCCAGGGCTTCATCGACATCGGCACAAATCACCAGCGTCGCCCGGCCCTTGGCGCTGTCGCGCAGCAGCTGGCCGATGTCGCGGCGGGCGCGCACGTCGACGCCTTGGAAGGGTTCATCAAGGATCAATACTCGCCCTTCGCCGAGCAGCCAGCGGCCGAGCACGACTTTCTGTTGATTGCCGCCCGACAGCGCAGTCATCGGCACATCGATACCGGCAGACTTGATCCCCAGCGCCGCCACTTGCACCTCGACCGCTGCGGCCTCGGCGCGGTTGCGGATAAAACCGCCACGTGTGAAGCGCTCCAGAAACGGCAAGGTCAACGTCCGGCGCAGGGAAAAATCCGCCACCAGCGACTGACTGGCGCGGTCTTCGGCAGCAAAGAACACCCCGCTTTGAATAGCTTGGCGCGGTGACTCTGCGTGCCACTCAGCACCCTCCAGTTGCACCTTGCCCGAGGACGCATGACGCAGGCCGAACAGCACCTCGGCGATTTCAGTTTTACCGGCGCCCAACAGCCCGGTCAGCACCACCACTTCGTTTTCGTGCAGGGTCAGATCGAACGCAGCGGATCGCGGCAGGACTTTCATTGCGCTGAGCTTCAACACCTCGCGCCCGGCTACGCGCGGCTGGTAAACATGCTCGGCTAAAGCCTGCCCGAGCATGGCACTCACCGCTTCGGGCAATTGCCGCGCGGTGAACTCGCCCGCGAACTGGCCATCGCGCAGAACGATGGCGCGATCCGCCACGCGTTGCAGGTCGGAGAGTCGATGGGAGATGTACAGAATTGCCACGCCGCGACTGCGCAAGGTGTCAATCAAACCAAACAAGCGCTGCGCCTCGGTGTCGGAGAGCGCGGCGGTCGGCTCATCGAGAATCAGCAGGCGCGGTTGCAAGGCCAACGCCCGGGCGAGCACCACCAATTGCCGTTCGGCCTGACCGAGATGCTCGATCGGCTGCTCCAGCGGCAAGGTCAAACCCAGCCCGGCGGCAATGCTTGCGGCGCGCTCCAGCAGGCGTTTGCGATTGAGCCAGAAGTCTGCGTCCGGCTTGCACAGTTCATCGAGCAGGAGGTTTTCCGCAACGTTCAAACCCGGGGCGATGCCTTCGTTGATCTGCTGGTGCACCGCGACAATGCCGAAGCGCCGCGCCGACAGCGGCGAGCTGAAATGCCGGGGGGCGCCTTCCAGCCAGATCTCGCCCGCGTCGGCAGTCTGGCTGCCCGCGAGGATCTTCACCAGGGTCGACTTGCCCGCGCCATTGGCACCGAGCAACGCCACCACTTCAGCGGGATAAATCTCCAGGCTGACCCGGTCCAGCGCCCGGCTCGCGCCAAATATTTTGCTTAACTCACGCACGCGAATCAGCGGCTCACGGGCCACAGCGACCGGCACACTCATACAATTCCTTAGCGGCGATGCGCCAGCGAACGAACCAATCGATCGCCCAGGCTTTGCACGCCCTGAACGAGGATCACCAACACCACCACCGTGGCAACCATCACTTCATTGTTGAACCGCTGATAGCCGTAACGGATCGCCAGATCACCGAGCCCGCCGCCACCGATGACCCCGGCCATCGAGGAAAACCCGATCAGCATCACCAGCGTCAAGGTGATCCCGGCCAGCAACGCCGGCAACGCTTCGGGCAACAGCACTTTGAAGATCACATGACCGATGTCGCCGCCCATGGCGAGGATCGCTTCAATGCGGCCCTTGTCGACTTCGTCCAGGGCGTTTTCAACGATGCGGGCGAAAAACGGAAATGCGCCGATGGTGATCGGTACCACGGCAGCGGTGCTGCCCAGCGTCGTGCCGACCACCAGCCGAGTCAGTGGGATCAGGGCGATCAGCATCACCACGAATGGCAGTGAACGGCCGAGGTTGACCACGCCACCCAGCACGGCATTCAAACGTGGCATCGGCAGCAGTCCGTCGCGGCGACTGATAAACAGCAACACGCCCAGCGGCAAACCGATCAGCAGCGTGAACAGCCCTGCGAGCAGAACCATGTACAAGGTTTCACCGGTGGCGTTGAACACCAGTTGCAGGATTTCATCCCAATTGACCGTGCGGTTCATGAGTGCGCCGCCCGTACGCCGTATTGCTTGAGAAAACTCAGGCCCGGCGCATCGTGACCCAGTGGCAAGCCGCAGGTCGGCCGCAGCGAAGCGCCGAGTTGCGATTGCGCATCGGCCAGCAGTCTTGGCACCGGCCCGGCTTCGACCAGACGCCCGTTGGCCATGAATGCGGCGTGGTCGCAGATCGACTTGACCACCTCCAGCTCATGGGTGATCAGCACGATGGTCACGCCCAGTTGCCGATTGATGTCGCGCAGCAATTGCAGGATTGATTCGGTGGTTTCCGGGTCGAGTGCACTGGTGGCTTCGTCCGAGAGCAGGTACGCCGGCTCTGCGGCCAGGGCACGGGCAATCCCGACGCGCTGTTTCTGGCCGCCGGACAATTGCGAGGGAAAGGCCTGCGCCTTGTCACTCAAACCGACCAGTTCGAGCAATTCGCGAACCCGCACGTGGCGCCAAGGTTTGCCGACATTGGCAATCTCCAGCGGCACCGCGATGTTGTCGAATACCGTGCGCGAATGCAGCAGGTTGAAGCCCTGAAAGATCATGCCGATGCGCTGGCGTTGTTTGCGCAAGTCGCTTTCGGACAGCGTCAGCAGATTTACACCGTCAATCAGGATCCGGCCGCTGTCCGGTCGTTCGAGCAGGTTGAGGCAGCGCAGCAGCGTCGACTTGCCCGCCCCGCTACGCCCGAGAATCCCGTAGACCGCGCCGTCGGGAATGCTCAGCGAGACCTGATCGAGTGCCGGTTGCGCGGCCGAAGGATACGTCTTGCTCAACTGCTCGACGGCGATCATGGCTTGCCGCCCGCCACTGGAATCACCGAACCGGCGAAGTTGTCGGTGATGTATTTGGCGACCTCGGGCGACGTCAGGTCCTTGGCCAGTTGCGCGATACGCGGGTCGTGTTCGAGCTTGGGCGTGGTCACCAGAATGTTGGCGTAAGGATTGTGCTCGGCTTTTTCCAGGCCCAAGGCATCCTTGGCCGGCACCAGGCCCGCGTCGAGCGCGTAGTTGCCGTTGATCACGGCCAGATCGACGTCGTCGAGCGAGCGCGGAATCTGCGGCGATTCGATTTCCAGGATCTTCAGCTGTTTCGGGTTCTCGGCGATGTCCTTGGGCGTTGCCTGATCAGCCGCCGGATCGTTGAAGCCGGGTTTGAGTTTGATCAGGCCGTTGTCCTGCAACAGGTACAGCGCGCGGCTCAGGTTGGTCACGTTATTGGGCACGGCGACGGTGCCTTTTACCGGTACATCAGCGAAGCTTTTATGGCGGTGCGAGTAGATGCCCAAGGGTTCGATATGCACCGTGGCGGCCACCGCGAGTTTCTCGCCTAGGGCCTTTTCCTGGGATTTCAGGTACGGCAAGTGCTGGAAGTAATTGGCGTCGACGTCCCCATGCACCAACAGTTCGTTGGAGTTCACGCCGTTGGGGATCTCGATGACTTTGAGATTCAGCTGCGGATCGATTTTCTGGATGTACGCCAGAATCTGCGCGTGGGGCACCGGGTCGGCGGCGACGCGCAACGGCTCCAGCGCCTGCGCACCGAACGACGTCACCAGCGCGCCGAGCACGGCCAGGGTCAAACCTGCTTTCTTGATCATGTGCGAAGTCCTTGAGCGAGTGATGAGTCAGGCGGATTGACGAACCGGCGGTGGCGGCAGCAGCGCATCGGCGTAGAAGCGCTGCGCGACGTCGGGATGCGAGCGCAAACGACCCTTGAGGTAGTTCCAGCCGACATCACGAAACAGCGGATTGAGCGGATCACTCGCCGGCCCGCGCGCCTCGCGCAACAGTGCGGTGGGCAGCGGATACAGCGGCACCACGGCGTCCAGTTGCGCGCCGAGGAAGAACGCAACGGAAAGGCGTTCACTGCCCTCCGGCGGCGATACGACCCGGTGCACCGTGGCCCGTAGATAACCGTTGCTGGCCAGTTCGAGCAGTTCACCGATGTTCACTACCAGGGTGTTCTCGCGCGGCAACGCATCGATCCAGCGGCCCTCTTCGATCTCGACCTGCAGACCGGCTTGTTGGTCTTGCAGCAGGAAGCTGAGGAAACCGGAATCCTTGTGCGCGCCGACGCCTTGATGGCTCGACTCGTTCGACTGGCCGGGATAGCGCATCAGCTTGATATGTTCGTTGGGTTTGTCGCCGTAGAGTTGATCGAAGGCATCGGCGCGCAGCGACAACGCCTGAGCGAAGGCGCGCAGCAGGCGCAACGACATCCGCGTCATCGCCTCTTGCCATTCGAGCAGCAACGGTTTCAGTTCCGGCAGTGCCGCCGGCCATTGGTTGGGACCTTGCAGCCGCGCCCAGAACGGGCTGTCCGCGTCTAATGGCAACGCCTCGCGTTCGGCACCCAGATCGAACTGCTCACGCAGATCGGGCTGGCCACGGGTGATCTCCGAGGCGGCACGGTTGTAGCCGCGAAAGTGCGGTGAGTTGATCATGCCGACGGCGGTTTTCTCGCTGTCGGGCAAGGCGAAAAACTGGCGGGCGTGGGCCTGCACCTGCTTGAGCAAGTCGCTGTCGATACCGTGGCCGGTCAGGTAAAAGAAGCCGACGTCACGGGCGGCGTGGCGCAGGTTTTCGAGAAATTCGTAGCGCTGTTGCGCTGTGCCTTCGAACTGCGACAGGTCCAGCGTGGGTAATGCGGTGATGTCGAGGGTATGCGGCATGATTCACTCCCGTGTGAATCAAACCTGAAAAACCTGTGATCGATTCAGCGTGTGCCGTCATGGCAATCGGGGGTCTATCGGTTTGATGCGTTTTGATTCGTCGTTGAGACAAAACTAAACGATCTTAAAAACGCTGAGCCAATATCTTTTTCGCATTACCTTAGGCCTGATTTCCCCTCACCCCAGCCCACTCCCAGAGGGAGAGGGAGCTGACCGAGGTGTCTATCGCGATACATCGACCTGAACGACCGAGTCGATTATGGATTCGGCACAAACTGTTCAGGTCGGCGTGATGCTAAACAACAACGCGGTCGGTCCCCTCTCCCTCTGGGAGAGGGCTAGGGTGAGGGGCACTGACGACTCGGTATCAAGCGTCCTGCAACGCACGTGGCCGTTGGCTGCGTTGTTCGGCACTGGCGTCCGGCGCCGGTTGCAGCTGGAAGTCGAACTTCAGCTCGGCATAACGCCCCGACGCTGCATCCTCACCAAAGACCACCTCCCCGACCAAGCCTTCACGGGTCGCGTAAGCAAAGTCATCCCACAGGTATTGATCACCCGACAGATTGATCTGCGTGGTCAGATGCCGATGCCCCGGCGCGCTGATAAAGAAATGCACATGGGCCGGGCGCTGGCCATGGCGGCCGAGCTGGTTCAGGCATTCCTGGGTCGGGCCTTGCGGGTCGCAGCCATAGCCGGACGGGACGATGCTGCGAGCGCGGTAACGGCCTTCGGCGTCGGTGATGATGCGTCGGCGCAGGTTGTACTCGGACTGGCTCGGGTCGAAAAACGAGTACGTGCCCTTGGTGTTGGCGTGCCACAGATCAACGGTGGCACCGGCCAGCGGCTGGCCGTGAAGATCGAACACCAGGCCCTCGAGGAGCATCACCGTGGCGATGCCCTCCTCGCTGCCGTCATCCATGCGGCACTCGCCTTCGCACAGCGGCGCACCAGCCACGTACAGCGGGCCTTCGATGGTGCGCGGCGTGCCGCCGGTCAAGCAGATCTGTGCGTCCTTGGCGTCCTGCAACAGGTCAAGGAAGTGCTCGATGCCAAGGCCGGCGACCAGCAGTCCGGCTTCCGAACGCGCGCCGAGTCGGTTGAGATAGTCGACCGCTTTCCAGAATTCGTCATCACTGATTTCGAGGTCTTCGATGATTTTCGCGCTGTCCTGCAAGATGCGCAGGACGATGGTTTTCAGCCGAGAGTTACCCTCGTCGTTGGCGAAACCGGCGGCTTCTTTGAAGAATTCCTGCAGCTCGGCAGTGTGGGCAATTTTCACGGTCATGGTGGTTACCTCATTTTGTTGTTTTTCGGCGCAGTTCTTGAGTTCCAATACCATCCCTTGTGGGAGTGAGCCTGCTCGCGATAGCGGTCTGTCAGTTGCCATCGATGCTGAATGACGCAGCGCTATCGCGAGCAGGCTCACTCCTACAGGGACCGGGTTGGGTCAGCGGTCGTCGCTGTGGATCGACGACGGATGCCGGCACAGGCCATCGACCTCGATGTCCATGTAAGGAAACAGCGGCAAGCGCATCAGCGTGTCGTGCAGGGCCTCAACGCTCGGCACATCGAAGACGCTGTAATTGGCGTAGTGCCCGGCGATGCGCCACAAGTGCCGCCAAACGCCTTCGCGTTGCAGCCGTTGCGCCAGCTCCTTCTCATCAGCCTTGAGTCGGGTGGCCAGTGACGGGTCCATATCGACGGGCAGTTTCACGGTCATTTTTACGTGGAACAACATGCTGGTTCTCCTGATTCAGTGGCGGCGAAAACGCGCCAGACGCTCTTCATCCAGCGTCAGGCCAAGGCCTGGAGTTCGCGGGATGTGCAGGTGGAAATCACGGTACTGCGGCGTTTCGGTGACGATGTCTTCGGTCAGCAGCAACGGGCCGAACAGTTCGGTGTCCCAGGTCAGTTGCCTGAGCGTGAGAAAGGCGTGCGCCGAGGCCAGCGTGCCGATGGAGCCTTCGAGCATGGTGCCGCCGTACAGCGCGATGCCGGCGGCCTCGGCGATCTGCGCAGTTCTGAGCACGGCACGCGGGCCGCCGTTCTTGGCGATTTTCAGGGCGAACACACTGGCGGCGCCGTCGGCGGCGAGGCTGAAAGCATCCTCGACGCTTTCGATCGATTCGTCGGCCATGATCGGCGCCGGGCTGCGCTGATTCAGGCGAATCTGTCCGGAGCGGTTGACCCGCGAGATCGGCTGCTCAATCAGGTCGATGCCGTTGTCACCCAGTACCTGACAGCCACGAATCGCTTGGGATTCATCCCAATACTGGTTGACGTCGACCCGCACGCTGGCGCACTCGCCCAAGGCTTTTTTTATCGCCACGACATGCTTGAGGTCCTGCTCCAGCGGGTTGGCGCCGATCTTCAATTTGAAGATGCGATGGCGACGTGCTTCGAGCATCTGCTCGGCTTCGGCGATGTCGCGGGCAGTGTCCCCGCTGGCCAGGGTCCAGGCCACTTCAAGGCTGTCGCGCACGCGTCCGCCAAGCAACTCGCTGACCGGCAAACCCAGACGCTTGCCCTGGGCATCAAGCAGTGCGCTTTCGATACCGGACTTGGCAAAGGTGTTGCCCTTGGCAATCTTGTCGAGCCGCAGCATCGCCGCGTTGATGTTGTTGGCCTCCATGCCCACCAGCGCCGGGGCCAGATGCGCATCGATGTTGGCTTTGATGCTTTCCGGGCTTTCATAACCGTAGGCAAGACCGCCGATGGTGGTGGCTTCACCAATGCCTTCGATGCCGTCGCTGCAACGTAGGCGCAGGACCACCAGGGTCTGCTTCTGCATCGTGTGCATCGCCAGTTTGTGCGGGCGGATGGTCGGCAGGTCGACGATGATCGTCGACAGGCTTTCAATCAGAATTCGCTGCATTTCAATGTCCCTTGAAGAGTGATCAACCGAGATCGCCGCCACCGACCGGCAAGGTCACGCCGGTGATGTACGAGGCGTCATCGGAAGCCAGAAAGAGGATCGCGCCGACCTGTTCGTCGAGGCTGCCGTAGCGTTTCATCAGACTGCTGTCGAGGGTTTGCGCGACGATCTCCTGATACCAGGCCTGCTCCTGCGCCGACGGTTCGCCGGCATTGCGCGGGATGCGCCGGGGCGGCGCTTCGGTGCCGCCCGGTGCGGTGGCATTGACGCGAATGCCGCGCTCGGCGTTCTCGAATGCCAGGCACGCAGTCAGGGCATTGATGCCGCCCTTGGCCGCGCCGTAGGGCACGCGATTGACGCTGCGGGTAGCAATCGAAGAGACGTTGACGATGGCGCCGCGACCTTGCTTGAGCATGTACGGCAGCGCGGCATGGCAGCACCACAGGGTCGGGAACAGCGAACGGCGCACTTCAGCCTCGATCTGTTCGACTTCGTAGTGCTCGAAGGGCTTGGCCCAGATCGTGCCGCCGACGTTATTGATCAGGATGTCGAGTCGGCCGAAGGTGTTGATGGCTTCGGCCATGACCCGCGCACAATCGGCGTATTGCTCAAGGTCGGCGGTCAACGCGAGAACACCCTCGCCTTGCAGCTCGTGAACCAGCTCGGAGCGGTCGACGGCAACCACTTGCGCGCCTTCGCGCAACAGGCGTTCGCACACACGGCGGCCGATACCCTGCGCCGCGCCAGTGACCAGCGCGACCTTGTTGGAGAATCTGTTGTTCATGACAACCTCGAAAGAAGGGTTTCAGGCAGCCGCTGCGGCAAATTTTTCGTAATAGAAATTCGCCGGGGTGATGCCCTGCTCGCGGATGTATTGGCTGACCGCTTCGACCATCGGCGGCGGGCCGCAGAGGTAGACGTCGACATCGCCTTCATTGAGGTGGCGCGGCTCGATGTGCTGGGTGACGTAGCCCTTGAGCGGGTGCGTACTCTGTGGGTTGGCCACACAGGCGCCGAAACTGAAGTTGGGAATGCGGGCGGCGAAGGCTTCGAGACGATCGAGTTCGACCAGATCGAAATCATTGGTCACGCCGTAGATCAAATGCACGGGATGATCGCTGCCCTGCTCGGCGATTTTCTCCAGCATCGCGGTGAACGGTGCCAGGCCCGTGCCGCCCGCGAGCAACAACAACGGCCGTTTGATTTCGCGCAGATAAAAACTACCCAACGGCCCGGCCAGGGTCATGCTGTCGCCGGCCTTGGCCAGCCCGGTGAGGAAACTGCTCATCAAGCCACCGGGCACGTTGCGGATCAGGAAGCTGACCTCGCCGTTCTTCTGCAACGAGCTGAAGGAATAGGCGCGGGTCTGCTCGCTGCCGGGCACTTGCAGGTTGACGTATTGCCCCGGTAGAAACGCCAGTTTGCTCAGTGCCTCGCCCTTGATTGACAGGGCAATGGTGCTCTCGGACAACTGCCGGACAGCGCTGATCGAGGCGTGGAAATTCGCCTGTTCGGTCTTGCACACCTGCGAGCCGGCCGGCACGCGGACGACGCAATCGCTGACGGCGCGCATCTGGCAGGTCAGCACATAACCCTGCGCGAGTTCATCGGCGCTCAAAGCGTCTTCGATGAAGTCGTCGCCCATCTCGTAACGCCCGGCCTCGGCGAAACATTTGCAGGTGCCGCAGGCGCCATCGCGGCAGTCCAGCGGGATGTTGATGCCTTGGCGATACGCCGCGTCGGCAACAGTTTCATGGCCGCTGGCTTCGATGAAACGGGTGACGCCGTCTTCAAAATTAAGCGCGATCTGGAAGTTCATGGTGCACCTCGCCGTGCCGACTAGATGTGATAGATGTCGATGACCTGACGGACGTAATCGTTTTTCAGCACGACTTTCTTGGCCTTGATCAGCGGCTGTTCGCCGCGCAGATCGAGGGTGTAGAAACTGCTGCCGAAGTAGCTGTCGGTGACCTGATAGCGAAAGCTCAGGGTGTGCCAGTTGAAACGAACCCGACATTGGTCTTCGCAGCGCTCGACGATCTCGATGTTGCTCAGGTTGTGCGAGGTGCGGGTGTCGGGAAGGGTCGCGCTGGAGCGTTCGGTCTTGATCCGGAAGATGCGGTCTTCGAGGCCGCCACGGTTGCCGTACCAGATCAGCGAGATTTCGCTTTGCGGGTCTTCGGTGAGGGTGTCGTTGTCGTCCCAGGCCGGCATCCAGAAAGTCGCGTCGGCGGCGTAGAGTTCCAGCCATTGATCCCACTGACCGTCATCGAGATAGCGCGCCTCGCGGTAGAGAAAGTCGCGCACGCTGTCGTAGAGGTTGCTCATCACACGGCCTCCACAGGAATCAGTTGTGGCTCGGCAGCTACGGCTTTGAGCATGGTTTCCTGCCAGTACTTGTGTTGCAGCACGAACAGGCCTTCGTCTTCGGTGCGCATGCCGGAGAGCAGTGGTTTGAGGTCGATTTCTTCGGCCGCGGCATCGGCGCCTTCGACCCAGTGGGTGGCGCCACGGGACATGTCGTTCCAGCCACGGCCGGCGCCGTAACCGGTCTGGCACGAGCGGAATTCTTCCAGGTCATCCGGCGTGGCCATGCCGCTGACGTTGAAGAAGTCTTCGTACTGACGAATGCGTTTGGCCCGGGCCTCGGAGCTCTCGCCTTTGGGGGCGATGCAGTAGATGGTGATTTCCGTCTTGTCGACCGAGATCGGCCGGGCGATGCGGATCTGTGAACTGAACTGATCCATCAGATACACGTTCGGGTACAGGCACAGGTTGCGCGAGTTTTCGATCATCCAGTCGGCACGGGCCTGACCGAAATCCCGGGCCAGTTCGTCGCGACGCTCGTAGGCGGGACGGTCTTCGGGGTTGGCCCAGCGAGTCCAAAGCAGTAGATGGCCATGATCGAACGAGTAGAAACCGCCACCCTTCTTCGCCCAACTGCCCGCGCTCATGGTCTTGATCGCTTCACCCGCTTCACGCTGTTGGCGCTGATTTTGAGTCGCTGCGTAATTCCAGTGCACCGAGCTGACGTGGTAGCCGTCGGCGCCGTTTTCAGCGGTGAGTTTCCAGTTACCTTCGTAGATGTAAGAGCTGGAACCGCGCAGCACTTCCAGACCTTCTGGGGACTGGTCGACGATCATGTCGATGATCTTGGCGGACTCGCCCAGATGTTCCGCGAGGGATTTCACCTCGGCATTCAGGCTGCCGAACAGAAAGCCGCGATAGGACTCGAAACGCGCAACTTTGGTCAGGTCATGGGAGCCTTCGCAGTTGAAGCCTTGCGGGTAACCGGCTTCGCTCGGGTCTTTGACCTTGAGCAGTTTGCCGCTGTTGTTGAACGTCCAGCCGTGAAACGGGCAGGTGTAGCTGGAACGGTTACCGGACTTGTGCCGGCACAACATGGCGCCGCGATGGCTGCAGGCATTGAGGAACGCGTTGAGCACACCGTCCTTGTTGCGCGCGATGAAGATCGGCTGACGGCCCATGGTGGTTGTCAGAAAATCGTTATTGTTGGGGAGCTGGCTTTCGTGGGCGAGGTAGATCCAGTTGCCTTCGAAGATGTGCGCCATCTCCAGTTCGAACAGACGCGGATCGGTGAACATCTCCCGCTTGCAGCGGTAGGCGCCCTTCTCCTTGTCTTCTTCAAGCATGGCATTGAGGTAGTCGATTCCCAGGGACATGGCCGGGGCCTCCATTGTTATTGTTCAGGCCAGGTCAGATTAGGGAGGCGATGCACGGGGCAATAGCCGAATCCTGCAGATCGCTATCCGTTTTGTGCAGGATGGCGCGGCAGGTGATTCGGCATGTTTCGCAGAGGGTTTAGCGCAGTGTTTTAGTGGCGGCGTTTGAAGGTTTGCGACGGCAGTTCGCCGAACTGTTGGCGATAACTTTCGGAGAAACGGCCCAGATGCAGGAAGCCGTAGTCCAGCGCCAGTTCGGTGAGGTTGCGTACCGGACAGCTTGGGTCGCTGAGGCAGGCGTGGACGCGCGCAAGTTTGCGCTGACGGATGTATTGCATCGGTGTGACGCCGAGTTGGCGTTCAAACAAGGTGTACAGCGAGCGAGGGCTGATGCTCGCCTGTGCAGCCAGGTGTTCGGCCGGCAAATCCAGTTTCAGATTGCGTTCGATGTAATCGACGATGCGTTCGAAGCTGACGTTCGGTGCGCTCAGGCACTCACGGCTGACGTTGGTGTTCATCAGCGAGATCAGTTTGCTGCCGATGATCTGTGCGTAATGCTCCTGCACCCGCAGCAACGGGTCGCTGGCCTCGGCTTCCTGACAGATCATCGCCAGCAGGTTGGTGAAGCCTTCCAGCTCATCGAGCCGATAGTGATTGCGCAGGAAACGGATACCGCTTGTCGGACGCTGCCAGCGCTGCTCGTCGCACACCGACTCGAGCAGACTGACCGGCACTTTGAGGATGAATTTCTCGCAGTCGTCGGAGTACGTCAGATCGACCGGATCATCTGGATTGATCAACAGCAACTCCCCGGGCACCAAATGCTGCTCGCGCTTGTGCCCGCGCCACAGGCAATTGCCGTGCAGCAGAACCTGCAAGTGGAAAACGGTCTCCAGCGCCACCGAGGTCACGCGCACACTGCCGCCATAGCTGATGCGGGCCAGATCGAGATTGGCGAGTTTGCGATGGTTGAGGCTGGCTTGCGGGTGGGTGGTCCTGGACAGGCCGATGAAGTGCTGGCCGACGTGCTGATTGACGTAGTCGGAGACGGCATAAGGGTCAGCGTGACGGAACACGCTGCTGCGATCGCTCAGCAGATGGCTGTCCATGGGGCGTTGCTCGTTGTTGTCGTTATTTTGGGATCACGGGGTTTCAGGCATCACGGTCCACAGTACGCCGGAGTGCCAGGGTGGGCAATTGGACGAAGGTTTGGGTGCTCGATAATCGAACGCTTTTTGCGGATTACAGAGTGGTTTGAACAACGCCTACACTTGCCGAAGAAATGCCCTACACGCCAAAAAACCCGATACAGAAAAATCCTACTTATGACAGTTTTATAAGACAAAAAAAGCCCGTTTCAGTCAAAACTGAAACGGGCTTCTCCCACCTCAACGGCCGTTACTTCAGGTCGTCAAAGTGGTCTCGCAGGAACTCGTAAAAGCGAAAGGCTTTAAACAATCTCCATACAAGGCTCAGCGTACGCAGCAAAAGCTTCATACGTTTTGGCCTCCAGGGCTGGGGGCCAAACCTCCAGCAGACTTACCGGATCATGCGTGCCTTCAGCCTGCACGTTAAAGCAGCCAGTGAGGCGGCCGGTTGAAATCCCTCCGAAACATCATTCCGGCACGGGTGCAAAACCGTGTCAAAGGGCATGAAACCGTTGAGTCACCCGCCTGGCCTCACCGCTGCTTGAACAAGTGAGCGCCCGCATCATAACCTTCATTCAAAAGCTTTCAGGAAAAGTAATTTCCTGTTTTGTTAACCATTATTTCTGCCAGCTTTTTCTGGAAATGAAATAGCGCAAACAACCAGCTTCATACGAACTTTAACCTTGCAAGGGGGCACAAAGACTCCTACCATGAGCGAACGTTAAAGCAGCTAGTGAAGCAACAAACCTCGGCCGCAAACCAAGGTTTACAAAAGAACCGCCCCGCAAAGGCGGTTTTTTTTCGTCTGCCTTTTCACTGTACCCGACGACGAAAAACAGATCACAACACCCGCGCCCACGTCTGGCTCACCAGATCCTTGCCAAAGCTGTGAATCGCTTCTTCCTCCACCAACTCAAACCCGGCCAGCTGATAAATCTTGCGCGCTGCCGTCAGGTTACTGGTCGTCCACAAGGTCATTTTCCGGTAGCCAATCTGCCGGGCGAAACGCAGGCACTCCTCGACCAGACGACTGCCAATGCCCAAGCCCCGCGCACTTGCGTCCACGTAGAGCATGCGCAGTTTTGCGGTGGTGGCGTCCTCACGGACGATGAACACGGAGCCAATGACCTTGCCGTCCTTTTCCGCAATCCAGCAGCGCTCACAGGTGGGGTCGTAATCACGCAGGTACTTGGCGACCACCTCGGCCACCAGCACCTCGAACTCGGCATTCCAACCGTATTCGCGGGTATAGAGTGCCGCTTGCTGTTGCATCACCGTGCCCATGTCGCCGGGCTGCGGATCGCGTAACACGTAGTTCGAATCCTTGTTGCCTTGCAGCAGTGTCTGGATCAGCGTCATGGCGCCAATCAGCTGTTTTTGCTGCGGTTCAGGTAATCGCTCGAGCATGGTAACGATCTGTTCGCGGGAAGCCTTTTCCAGCGGGATCAGAATTTCACGCCCGAAGTCGGTGAGGTGTAATTGCGCAGCGCGAGCGTCCGTGGGCGACGGGACTTTCTGGATCAGGCCGCGCTTCTCGAAACCGCTGATGATCCGGCTCATGTAGCCGGCGTCCAGGCCGAGCATCTGGCGCAGATCAGCGCTGGTCAGGTCACCGCGCGACGCCAGCTCATACAAAATGCGCAACTCGGTCAGCGAGTAATCGCTTTGCAGCAGATGCTCCTGCAATACGCCGATCTGATGGGTGTAGAAGCGGTTGAAGCCGCGCACAACGTCGGCTTGTTCGAGGAGATGGCTGCTGGACATGGCAGATACTCAAGTAGTTGCTTAAGGCAACTATATATTTGCCTGAAGCAACCATGTCAACAGAAAGCTATCGGCACTTGGCCAACACCACCTGACAGGTATCCGGCGTGCCTCCAGAGCGACCGGCATAGCGGATGCAGTTGTTCATCGATTTCTGCCGGGCCATGTTCAAACTGGAGCCCCAGGCCAGACCGCCCTCGCCGACCGACGGCAAGGCTTTGGCGTAGCAGGCGTCCCCGACACCGGAGGGTGGAGAGTGTTTGCGGCTTGAGCAGCCTGCCGTCAGCGCCAGGCTGAGGGCGATCAAGGTGAGTAAAACCCCACGCGAGCATCGGTTGAGCATCGTATTTCACCTGTCGCCAAAGGGGTCGTAACCTGCTGAGTCTAGCCCCCTCACCTGCACAAATCTTCTAAACGTCGATGGCCATTGCGCGGTATTTTATCGGGCCGCACCTTTCAATGGCGAACTCTGGAGCCTTCGTGGATAAACGCAACTGGATCGAGCTGTCCCAGGATGTCGACACCGGGATTGAATCGATTCGCGCTCACTTTGAGGGCCATGCCTACGATCCGCACTGGCATGACAGTTTCCTCGTCGGCATTACCGAGCAAGGAGTGCAGCAATTCAATTGCCGCCGTGTGCGCCATCGCAGTACGCCGGGCAACGTGTTCCTGCTGGAGCCGGGGGAAATCCACGATGGGCAAGCGCCGACCGAGGAAGGTTTTACCTATTCGATGCTCTACCTCGATCCGCACTGGCTGGAGCGTGAAATGCACGCGCTGTTCGAAGACGCCCCGGCCGACAGCCAGCCCGGTTTTGCCGACACACTGAGCCAGGACCCGCGTCTGGCCACAGCGATCAGTCACGCTTTCCATGCGTTGCATGACGGTGATCTGCGCATCGTCCGGCAGACCGCCATCGATGGTTTGCTGAGCTCGCTCACGCGCCATCTCGACTGGCGCAAGCGGCAGGTTTTCGATCCGCGCCTGCCATTGGTGGCACAACTGGCGCGGGATTATCTGCACGCGCACACCTATGAAGATATCGGTCTCGATGATCTCGCGCGGGTCTGCGGAGTGGATCGTTTTCGTCTCAGCCGCGCCTTCAAGTCGGCTTTTGGCCTGGCCCCGCACGCGTATCTGATCCAGTTGCGCCTGGCCAAGGCGCGGCAGTTGCTGGCCCGAGGTGAAACGCCGGCGCAGGTGGCCAGCGTGCTCGGTTTTGCTGACCAGAGTCATCTGGGCCGCTGGTTTCGTCGAGCTTACCAACTCACCCCCGCCGACTACCGCAAGCGCTGCTCAAACCTTCCAGACTGACGAAAGCCGACTGGTGATCATGGATGCCTGTTTTCATTTTCAGGAAATCCGGATCATGGCGTCATTACTGCCCTTTCTGCTGTTTGCTTTCGTTGCCTCGATCACGCCGGGGCCGACCAATATTCTGGTATTGAGCCACAGTTCGCGCCAAGGCTTGCTCGCCACTCTTCCAATCATTTTTGGCGCCTGTGCGGCGGCGGCTTTGATTGTATTGGTGGTTGGCCTCGGGGCCGGCGAAACCTTGCTGCGCTACCCGCGCGTGCAGCAAGCCATGGCCTGGGGCGGTGTGCTCTGGTTGAGCTGGCTGGCGTGGCAGATCTTCCGCAGCACGCCGCCATCGCTGGACCCGACGGGTACGCAGGAAGAAGGTTTCAGCGTGCTGGGCGCGGCCCTGTTGCAACTGGTCAATCCCAAGGTGTGGATGATGGCCGTGGCGGTGGTCAGCGTGTTTGTCGGCGGTGGCGACAAGACCTTGCGACTGCTGGTGCTGTCGCTGGCATTCCTGTTGGTGTCGTTGCCGTGCATGACGTTCTGGGCGTTACTGGGTGTGGGCAGCGCGCGGTTGATGGGATCGCCGAAAGCGTTCAAGCGGATGAACGCGACGCTTGCCTTGTTACTGCTGCTCTCGGCATGGCTGACTGTCCTGGCTTAACGCCCTCGTAGGAGCTGCCCAAGGCTGCGATCTTTTGATCTTGATCTTAAAAAACAAAATCAAAAGATCGCAGCCTTCGGCAGCTTCTACATTGCTTCTCAGTGCCATTTCATCAGGGTGAGGTGGCCTGCCGATACTCGCGCGGAGTAAACCCGGTCGACGCCTTGAACTGGCGGGTAAAAGCGCTGTGATCGGTGTAGCCGCATTGCAGCGCCACGTCGGTAATCGGCAGGTCGGTGTGTAGCAAGCGGTGCGCGTGTTCGAGGCGCACTTTCTGGATCATCTGCCGTGGCGTCAGGTGGAACACGCGTTTGCAGTAACGCTCCAGTTGCGCAACTGAAATACCGGCGATTCGCGTCAGTTCACCGAGGGTCACGCGGCGATTGAAATGCGCGCGGATGTGCTCAT
Source organism: Pseudomonas sp. AIG (assembly GCF_977020205.1). Taxonomy (NCBI): domain Bacteria; kingdom Pseudomonadati; phylum Pseudomonadota; class Gammaproteobacteria; order Pseudomonadales; family Pseudomonadaceae; genus Pseudomonas; species Pseudomonas sp. AIG. The sequence goes on from NZ_CDROCK010000006.1 coordinate 115,810, forward strand.
CGACGGCCGCCAGCCGTTCAAAGGCCGGATGGGTTTCGCTGGCCGATTGCAGGTCCACCGAGATCCCCGCCAGGCCAATGATCACCCCATCGCGGTTGTACAGCGGCTGCTTGTGCGTCAGGCACCAACCCGGTTCGCGGCTGCCGTACAGATGCAGTTCAAGCTGATCCTCCAGCACAAAGCCCTCCTCCAACACTTTGCGATCCTGCTCGGTGTAGCCCGGCCCGAGTTGCGCCGGGAACACCTGCGCGCTGGTTTTGCCAAGTAGCGGACGCAGATCCTTCAAGCCACAGCGTTGCACCAGCGTGCGGTTGGCGAGCACGTAACGGGCCTGCACATCCTTGATGAAAATCGCCGCGTTAGGGATCACATCGAGCATCGGCAGCAGCAGCGCCGCGCCGGCCAACAGCTCCTCAAGTGTCTGCGGACGATGCCCATCAATGCCTTGAGACAGGATCGAGAACGCCTGCTGCATCAAACAATCCCCTCGTAACGTGGATGGACGAAGCGCCCGCCATGCGGCCTTCGCGTGCAGATTGCAGCATGGCTCAAGGCATGTCGAGGGCCACGTTTACTCAGCGCGACTGTGCTGATTTCGTCATCGAAGCCGCCGCAAAACATCAATCGCCACAGCGTCGACACGTTCAAAGTCTGGGCGTCCCAGTGACACAACTGCCTATCCAATAACTCACAAGAAGGCGATGCCATGTCAGGCCAAGGCAAGTTCAAAAAACAGCTTTCACTGATCGACCTCACATTTATCGGGCTCGGTGCGATTTTCGGCTCCGGCTGGTTGTTCGCGGCCAGTCATGTGTCCGCCATCGCCGGGCCGGCGGGGATTTTCTCCTGGCTGCTGGGTGGTTTTGCGGTGTTGTTGCTGGGCATCGTCTATTGCGAACTCGGCGCCGCACTACCCCGTGCCGGCGGCGTGGTGCGTTATCCGGTTTACTCCCACGGGCCGCTGCTCGGCTACCTGATGGGCTTCATCACGCTGATTGCGTTTTCCAGTCTGGTGGCGATCGAAGTGGTTGCCTCGCGCCAATACGCGGCGGCATGGTTTCCCGAGCTGACCAAGGCGGGCTCTGGCGATCCGACGATCCTCGGCTGGCTGGTGCAGTTCGGCCTGCTCTGTGTGTTTTTCCTGCTCAACTACCGCAGCGTGAAGACCTTCGCCAAGGCCAACAATCTGGTCAGCGTGTTCAAGTTCATCGTGCCGCTGCTGGTGATCGGCGTCCTGTTCACCTTCTTCAAACCGGCCAACTTCCACGTGCAGGGCTTCGCCCCGTTCGGCTTGTCCGGTATCGAAATGGCGGTGTCGGCGGGTGGCGTGATTTTCGCTTATCTGGGGCTGACGCCGATCATCTCCGTGGCCAGTGAAGTGAAGAATCCACAGCGCACCATTCCCATCGCACTGATCCTCTCGGTGCTGCTGTCGACGTTGATTTACGTGCTGCTGCAAATGGCCTTTCTCGGCAGCATCCCGACCGAAATGCTCGCCAATGGCTGGGCCGGGATCAGCAAGGAGTTTTCCCTGCCGTACCGCGACATCGCCCTGGCACTCGGTGTGGGTTGGCTGGCCTATCTGGTGGTCGCCGACGCGGTGATCTCGCCAAGCGGCTGCGGCAACATCTACATGAACGCCACCCCACGCGTGATCTACGGCTGGGCGCAGACCGGGACCTTCTTCAAAGTCTTCACCCATATCGATGAGAAGTCCGGCATCCCGCGACCGGCGCTGTGGCTGACCTTCGCCCTGTCGGTGTTCTGGACCCTGCCATTCCCATCATGGGAAGCACTGATCAACGTGGTTTCCGCTGCGCTGGTGTTGAGCTACGCCGTGGCGCCCGTAACGGTGGCCGCGCTGCGCCGCAATGCGCCAGACATGCCGAGGCCGTTCCGGGTCAAGTGCATGGGTCTGCTCGGGCCGGTGTCGTTCATCATCGCCGCACTGATCGTTTACTGGTCGGGCTGGAACACCGTGTCGTGGCTGCTCGGCCTGCAAATCCTGATGTTCGTGGTCTATCTGCTCTGCGGTCGTTTTGTGCCGACCGCCCACCTGAATCTGGCGCGTCAGGTGCGCTCGTCGGCGTGGCTGATCGCCTTCTACGCGGTGACCATCGTCCTGTCGAAACTCGGCACCTTCGGCGGCCTCGGCATCCTCGCCCACCCGTACGACACCCTCGTCGTCGCGGCCTGTGCCACCGGTATTTATTACAGGGGCGCGGCGACCGGTGTACCGGCGCACCTGCTGCGTTTGGAAGAGGACGATGAGGAAAGCGAAGTCTCCGCCCCGGCCTCGACCGTGTCTGCGCGCCCTGCCGGCGCCTACTGAAATCATCCAACGGGATCTATTCATGAAACAACTACACGTCATCGATTCCCACACCGGCGGTGAACCGACGCGCTTGGTGATGAAAGGCTTCCCCGGCCTGCCCGGCAACAGCATGGTGGAAAAACGCGACGCACTGCGCACTCAGCATGATCAATGGCGCCGCGCCTGCCTGCTGGAACCGCGCGGCAACGATGTGTTGGTCGGCGCCCTGTATTGCGAGCCGGTCTCAGCGGACGCTACCTGCGGGGTGATCTTCTTCAACAACGCCGGTTATCTCGGCATGTGCGGCCACGGCACGATTGGTTTGATCAATTCGTTGCAGTACTTGGGAAAAATCCAACCGGGCATCCACAAAATCGACACGCCAGTCGGCACGGTCAGCGCCACGTTGCATGACGACGGAACCGTCACCTTGGGCAACGTCCCCGCTTATCGCCACCGCAAACAGGTGCCGGTGGAGGTGCCGGGTTACGGCCGCGTGTTGGGCGATATCGCCTATGGCGGCAACTGGTTCTTCCTCGTGTCCGAGCACGGCCAGACATTGACGATGAACAACGTCGAACACCTCACCGCGTACACCTGGGCCATGCTCAAGGCCCTCGAAGATCAGGGCATTTTCGGCGAAGACGGTGCCGTCATCGATCACATCGAACTGTTTGCCGATGACGACGAAGCCGACAGCCGCAACTTCGTCATGTGCCCCGGCAAAGCCTACGACCGCTCACCGTGCGGCACCGGCACGAGCGCCAAACTCGCCTGCCTCGCCGCCGACGACAAGCTGCAACCCGGCGCCACCTGGGTGCAGGCGAGCATCACCGGCAGCCAGTTCGAAGGCCGCTTCGAATGGGACGGCGAGCGCATTCGCCCGTTCATCACCGGCCGCGCTTACATGACCGCCGACAGCACCTTGCTGATCGACGAAGCAGACCCGTTCGCGTGGGGCATCTGAGTCACCGCGCTGACTTTTCACCTTACTTTGAATGATGTGCCAAGGAGTTAAAACAATGAGCGACAACATCTTCACCGGTTGCATGCCGGCCCTGATGACCCCGTGCACCGCCCAGCGCAAACCCGACTTCGACGCATTGGTGGCCAAGGGTCGCGAGCTGATCGATGTCGGCATGAGCGCCGTGGTTTATTGCGGCTCGATGGGCGACTGGCCGCTGTTGACCGAAGCCGAACGTCAGGAAGGCGTGGCGCGTCTGGTCGCCGCCGGGATTCCAACCATTGTCGGAACCGGCGCAGTGAACTCGCGCGAAGCGGTTGCCCATGCAGCGCACGCAGCGAAAGTCGGCGCGCAAGGTTTGATGGTGATTCCGCGTGTACTGTCCCGTGGTGCTTCGGCGACCGCGCAAAAAGCCCACTTCGCAGCGATTCTGCAAGCCGCACCAAACCTGCCGGCAGTGATCTACAACAGCCCCTACTACGGCTTCGCCACCCGCGCCGACCTGTTCTTCGAACTGCGTCGCGAGCACCCGAACCTGATCGGATTCAAGGAATTTGGCGGTGGTGCCGACTTGCGTTACGCCGCCGAGAACATCACGTCCAAAGATGAAGACGTGACCCTGATGGTCGGCGTTGATACACAAGTGGTGCACGGTTTCGTCAACTGCAACGCCACCGGCGCCATCACTGGCATCGGCAACGCCCTGCCCCGCGAAGTGCTGCAACTGGTGGCACTGAGCAAGCAAGCGGCCAAGGGTGATGCCAAGGCCCGTCGTCAGGCGCGAGAGCTGGAATCGGCGCTGGCAGTGCTGTCGTCGTTCGATGAAGGCTGCGACCTGGTGCTGTACTACAAGCACTTGATGGTGCTCAACGGCGACAAGGAATACACCCTGCACTTCAACGAAACCGATGCGCTGAGCGACTCGCAACGGCGTTATGCCGAGAAGCAGTATTCGCTGTTCCGTCACTGGTACGAGAACTGGTCGGCGGAACAGAATTTCGCCTGACATCGCAAGCCTCACCTGCCGCGATGCGTTGTGCTACGCGGCAGGTATTTCCCTCTTTATCAGGAAGACACCATGACTCTGAAGGGCCACATGCTGATCGGGCAGCACACGGTTGCGGGCCATCGCGCCGCCATTCGCGGGATCAATCCGGCTACCAATGAAACGCTGGAGCCAGCGTATGGCGGTGGAGCGGCCGAGCATGTCGAACAGGCCTGCGCGCTGGCCTGGGCAGCGTTCGATGTTTATCGCGAGACAGCACTGAATCTCCGCGCCGAATTTCTGGAAAGCATTGCTGGAGAAATCGAAGGGCTCGGCGATGAACTGATCGAGCGTGCCCACGCCGAAACCGGGCTACCGCGTACACGTTTGCTAGGCGAACGCGGGCGTACTTGCCAACAATTAAGAATGTTCGCCCGCACCGTGCGCGCCGGTGAGTGGCTGGATGTGCGCGTCGATAGCGCGCAGCCGCAACGCCAACCGCTGCCGCGTGCCGATCTGCGTCAACGGCAGATTGCACTGGGGCCGGTCGCGGTATTTGGTGCGAGCAATTTCCCGTTGGCGTTTTCGGTGGCGGGCGGTGACACCGCTTCGGCCTTGGCCGCCGGTTGCCCGGTGATCGTCAAGGCGCACAGTGCCCATCCCGGCACCAGCGAACTGGTAGGTCGCGCAGTGGCGCGGGCAGTGAAAGCCTGTGGTTTGCCGGAAGGCGTGTTCTCCTTGCTGTACGGTTCCGGCCGTGAAGTGGGCATTGCGCTGGTCACTGATCCACGGATCAAAGCGGTGGGCTTCACCGGTTCGCGCAGTGGTGGCCTGGCGCTGATTCAAGCGACGCAAGCGCGGCCCGAGCCGATTCCGGTGTACGCGGAAATGAGTTCGATCAATCCGGTGCTGCTGTTTCCGGCGGCGCTGGACAATCGCACGCAAGCGTTGGCCGAAGGGTTTTTGGCTTCGCTGACGCTGGGCGCGGGTCAGTTCTGCACCAATCCGGGTTTGGTGATTGCCTTGAAAGGACCGGCGCTGGACAAGTTTGTCGCCGCCACCGCCGTAATCATTCAACGCAGTTCGGCGCAAACGATGCTGACACCGGGCATCTTCAGCGCTTACCAATCCGCGGTGAATGCACTGGCCGAGAATGCCGCAGCACGCCTCAGCGGTGTAGGTCAGATCGGCAACGGCCCGAATCAATGTCAGGCCCATGTATTCGTGACCGAGGCCGCTGACTTTCTCATCGATCATTGCCTGCAAGCGGAAGCATTCGGGGCGGCGGCGCTGATCGTGCAATGCAGCACTGATGCCGAGATCCACCAAGTCACCGAGCATCTGGAAGGCCAATTGACCGCCACGTTGCACCTGGATGATTCAGACATTGAGCAGGCACGCGCATTGCTGCCGACGCTGGAACGCAAGGCCGGTCGCTTGCTGGTGAATGGCTGGCCGACCGGGGTCGAGGTGTGTGACGCGATGGTGCATGGCGGGCCGTTCCCGGCCACCTCGGACGCGCGCACGACATCCGTCGGTACGGCGGCGATCCTGCGTTTCCTGCGCCCGGTGTGCTATCAGGACTTCCCCGACAGCTTGTTACCTGACGCATTGAAACAAGGTAATCCGCTGCAATTGCGACGCCTGCTCGATGGGCAAAGGGAAGCGCAGCACCATGACCAATAACGTCTCCCACGACATCGCCGTGGTCGGCGCCGGCATCATCGGCGTCGCCTGCGCACTGCGTCTGGCTCGCCAGGGATTGCACGTGGTGGTGATCGATCAGCAGCCACCCGGCCACGGCGCCTCGTTCGGCAATGCCGGGCATCTGGCGACCGAGCAGGTGTTTCCAATTGCCGACGCATCCATCCTCAAGCGCCTGCCCGCCATGTTGATGGACCCGATGGGGCCGTTGCGGCTGGACTGGAAATACCTGCCGCGCGCCTTGCCGTGGTTTACGCGCTTGTTGCTGAACCTGCGCCCGGCGCCGTTTCAGAACACCGTGGCAGGCTTGCGCGCGCTCAATGAACGCAGTCTGGAGGCCTGGCAGCGCTTGCTCGGCGACATCCAGCGGTCTGAGCTGCTGAAGGTCGATGGCTCATTGCTGGTGTTCGAACGCCCCGAATCGCGTCAGGCAATTCAGGCATTACAGGCTCGACTGCATCAGCAGCAGGTGCCGGTCGATTACTGGCAGGCCGGCACCCTACGCGACACCGCGCCGCAACTCAGCGAACAGATTCAGGGCGGCCTGTTCTTTCCGCGCACCGGGCATTTCATCGACCCGTACCGCGTAGTGTGTGAATTGGTCGAAGCTGCCAAGGCCAGCGGCGTGAGCTTCGTACAGCAGCAGGTTCAGGGTGGCTATGTGCAAGAGCACGGGGTGACGCTGACCACCGGCGATGGCAGCCTGGCCGCCAGCCGCGTGCTGATTGCCTGCGGCGCACACTCGGCGAAACTCACCGCCGCCCTCACCGGCAAAAAAGTACCGCTGGACACCGAGCGCGGTTACCACCTGATGCTGCCTCAGGAACACGACCGACTGCCCTTCCCCGTGACCTCGCTGGAACGCAAGTTCATCATGACGCCGATGTCCGAAGGGTTGCGTCTGGCCGGCACCGTCGAGTTCGCCGGGCTGGAAAAGCCACCGAGCATGGAACGCGCGTGGCAGTTGCATCGGTTGAGTCAGGGCTTGTTTCGCAAGGATCTGAGCGCTGAAGCGGCGACGCCGTGGATGGGCTTTCGACCGTCGTTGCCGGATTCGCTGCCGGTGATTGATCAGGTGTGTGAGGGCAAGGTGTTGCTTGCGTTCGGGCATCAGCATCTGGGGCTGACGCAGGCGGCGGTGACGGCGGAGATGGTGGTGCGGATGGCTTTGCCTGCGACTGCAAAAGATGCCTGCGGGCTGCCACTCAACGAACCGTACAGGCTCGATCGTTTCTGAAAGGAAGTCTCTGACCCACAAGCCTGCTTTCCGGCGCAGGCTGGTGGCCGCGCACTGGCAGATCGGCAGGCGCTACAAAGGGATTAACCAGTGGCGCTCAGTGGTCCACCCCAGAAAAATCCTCGCGCCCTCATCTTTCTGGCGACTCAACGTCAGCCAATGCCCGGCAGCGGCAACACGCAAGCCAATCACGGCAGGCAGAAACCTTTCGCGGAATTCGCTGGATTGCGCTGCGAAATGAGACTCGAGGCTGTCGAGCGCAGGACGCAACAGCTCGCCATCCAGCATCGACAAGTAAAACATCATCTGACGCCAGGCATACGCCGTGTTCTTCAACATCACCAGACGCGCATGGTAATGCGTGATGTGCATTTGTTGCCGCTTGCAAATCCACTCGAAGCACGCCAGCGCCAGCGCGCTCAAACGATGATGCAGCAGTGTTTTCAGGTTCAATTCGCCGAACAGGAGCGCGAGGTTTTGCGTCGTCAGAATCTGCTGCTGTTCGAGTATCGTGCCGTTGACCGCTGGCCGCCACGTGCCAAAGGTGGCGTTTGCCCGCTGTGCGCACAGCGTCGCCAACGCATCACGGCTGTTGCTTCTGCGCCGAGATCGGCGCTGATCGGGAAGGCCTGCCAGGCGATCCGTATCAATGTCGTAATAACGAGCGTAAAGCGTTCCGGCTATAAATCTGGCCGATTGCCTGGCGGCTCTCGTGAACTTGTTCGAGAATGCCCCCATAAAAATGTCAGCCGCCACCTCATCGACGAAAGGAAGATCCAGCTTCGCCGTTTCAGCCAGTGAAACAAATTCCTGTAGCAGCTTGTTCGGAAGAATGGCCTGCGGAAACGCCGACAGGGTCATTGCAGAGGCCTCGACCAACGCTTGCCTGGCACCCGTGGCGGAGATAGCACTCGCCTCACGCTCACCCTCTACGGCCGCGACCCACGGCAGCTCGGCAATTTTGACCTGACTTTGCAGGTTAAGCAGCAGCAACGAGCGCCGACGACGGAAGGCGCGATACGTTGCACCCGCCAACGACTGCAGCATCCCGTCCCGGTATACGCTGCTACAGATTTGCGCTGTCATTGCAGGCAGAACCTGCGCCACGGTATCGGCGGATGAGATCAAGCCATGATCAATCAACTCGGCAATGGTCCCCTTGCGGCAACGCTCGAGACGGCGGCGAACCGCAGGCGGAATCATCACACCAAGGGTCAGCTGGTGACGCTTCGCCTCCTCATCGGTGATCGGTTCAAGCAACGGCGAAAAGTCACTGACGCCGTCCGAACCCGGGTAACTAGCCAAACGTGCCGAGACAGCCCGAGCGATCAAATGATGCCCGGGGGCCGCCACATGTTGGCGCTGCTCTGCTCGTTTAAGGGAATGTGCGGCGGAATCGGGATGCCCGTGTTTGGCCACAAAGTCATCAACAATGCGCCGGATGCGACCGACTTGGCGGCCCGTCAATGATGCTTGATCGCGCAAACACTGACCGAGCAACGCAAACAGTTCCGCCGCCCGGGTTTTGAAGGAACCGTTGCTGCGGCGTTCAACACTACAGTTCCGAGCGATCTGCGCCTCGAGTGCCGTTGCGCGTTCGAACCAGCCTTCAGGATAGTGTCTGCAAGGCCAGCCATCCTGACAGGTCAAAAGAAACAGTGAGACCGCAGCGTCGTAGAGAGGCAGACGATTTTCAATCACATGCTTTTGGATGGCCAGACGCGGTTGAGCCAATTGCCGGTTCAGCCGTTGCCTGACACTGGCGCTATCAAAAACATGCACCTCAGCCGTGGAAATCGGCGGCTCGTCAACGGCAGTTGGGAAGAAACGCAGGCGATCGAAGAAAGGTACGATCTGCTCGATCAGCGTTCGCGCCTCGTCAGTACGTTGATGCCGCAAAAGCCATGACACTGTCAGCAGTGCGGCTTCCTCCGGAACATCAATTTGATAGGTGCCGCTCGCTAAACGCTCTTGCAGCGTTGCGACGCCCACATCGGAGAGGTGCCAGACGTTGAGATCGAACCGTTCATGCCCGGCACGAATGCCGGGGATCGACACGGCTAACTGGCGCTCATAGGCAGTCAAAGCGCCACCGGCCAGAAGTTGCCCGGTGGCAAATCCACCCATCGCCACGTCCAGCGTGATCCACGGCGGCAAATCGGCGAACGGCACGCGTGAACCGAATTGTGCGCTGCCCTGCATCAGGTGTTCGACCACCCGCTGCCAGCGCTCGACTCGCTTGCGTGCCTGAGGATCAGCGTCGCGCTGTGTAGCGATCAACGCTCGTGAGAGCTGGAACACTGCATAACCTGCATTCACGCCATCGTGCTCGCCGAACTCACCGTCGTCCCTGGACATACTTCCTTGTGACCCTGCAATGTAATGGGTCCGGGGGCTGGATTCGAACCAGCGCCCACCCGGTTAAGAGCCGAGTGTTCCACCGCTGAACTACCCCGGAACAGAGCGCGCATTGTCGACCAGCCACGAAGGAATGTGAAGCCTGGTGTCTGTTGCGAGACAATTCGCGCACACGAGCTGAAACGAGCACGCCGTTACTCTCTTCGGGGACCGGTCCTGTCACTCTTGACCACGTATCGAGGCGCATCCGTCATGGCAGTCTTTTTCTGTTTAATGGCGTCCGTCGTAGAAGTTCAGCCTGATAGGAATAGGCAATGCTCAAAGATAAACCGGCATAGGTGCGCCGTTTGTTGATCGCTACCATGGCCTCAGACCTGACCCAATGGGAGCTCGACATGACTCACACTAAAACCCTGTTCATCACCGGCGTCAGCAGCGGTTTCGGCCATGCACTGGCCAAGGAAGCCCTTGCCAACGGCCACCGCGTGATCGGTACTGTGCGCAATGAAACCGACCTGAAAAACTTCCAGGCACTGTCCCCGGACAACGCTTGCGGCGTGCTGCTGGATGTCACTGATTTCGAGCGGATCGACAGTGTCGTTGCGCAAGTCGAAGCCACGCACGGTCCGGTCGATGTGCTGGTCAACAATGCCGGTTACGGTCACGAAGGCATTTTTGAAGAATCCCCGCTGGAGGACATGCGCCGTCAATTCGACGTCAATGTGTTCGGCGCGGTCGCCATGACCAAGGCCTTCCTGCCCTACTTCCGCCAGCGTCGCGCCGGCCATATCCTTAACATCACCTCCATGGGCGGCACCATCACGATGCCCGGCATCGCCTATTACTGCGGCAGCAAATTTGCGCTTGAAGGGATCTCCGATACCCTGAGCAAAGAGCTGCGCCCCTTCAATGTCTTTGTCACGGCGGTGGCCCCTGGCTCGTTTCGCACTGACTGGGCCGGCCGCTCGATGCAACGCACCGCGCGCACCATTGCCGACTACGACGCCAGTTTCGACCCGATCCGCCAAGCCCGGGAAGCAAAAAGCGGCAAACAGCTCGGCGACCCGCAAAAGGCTGCGCAAGCGATGCTGCAGATCATCGATTGTCCCGAGCCTCCCGCCCATTTGTTACTCGGCAGTGATGCGTTGAGACTGGTGCGTGACCGACTGCAACAGGCGCTTGACGAGATTGATCAATGGCAAGCGCTGAGCTGCTCCACCGATCACTGAGAGAGAAAAAAATGACGCCGGCCGATCGCAGCACCGCGCGCATGGTGCAACTGATGGAAGCCCTCGCGCCGGTCGAGGGCTACAACCTCAGCGCGCTCGATGACGTGCGCTTCCTGCGCTCGAATCGCCCACTGACCCGCACCCCGGTGTTGTACGACCCCGGCATTGTCATCCTCTGCCAGGGTCGCAAGCGCGGTTATCTGGGTGAGGACACCTACGTCTATGACGCGCAGCATTATCTGGTGGTGTCCGTGCCCATCCCCTTCACCATGGAGACCGACGCCACGGCAGCCGAGCCGATGCTCGCGATTTACATGCAACTGGACTTTCAGTTGGCCAGCGAGTTGATGTTGCAAGTCGATGAGGTGCATGGCGTCAGCGATGCTGAGCCAAAAGGCATGTACGCCTCGCCGATGGACGACGCGCTGCGCACCACGACCCTGCGTTTTCTCGAGACGATAAGCGTCGCCGGTGAAGCGCAAATTCTCGGGCCGGCGCTGGTACGTGAGATCTATTACCGCATTCTCACAGGCGAGCAAGGTGGATCAATGCGTGCTGCGCTGCATCGTCGCGGGCATTTCGGCAAGGTGAGCCGGGCGATCCGCAAGATTCACAGCTGTTATCAGCAGCGCCTCGACGTCGAACAATTGGCCCACGAAGCGAGCATGAGCGTACCGAGTTTTCACCTGCACTTTCGCAGCGTGACCGATACCTCGCCGATGCAATACCTGAAGTCGACACGCCTGCATCAGGCGCGGCTGCTGATGCTGCGCCAGGCCATGAGCGCATCGGCGGCAGCGTTCGACGTCGGTTATGAAAGCGCCTCGCAATTCAGTCGCGAGTTCAAACGGTTTTTCGGCCGGACGCCGCGAGCGGAGCTTGAATGGATGAAGGCGACGTACTCATTGCCGCCGCCGACAACGCCTTCCGAATTCGTTTCGTCGCACTAGACCAGTCATTTCACGGGATGAAGCGCCGCGCTATGGTGCATCGCCAAATGTCCGGTCTTGTCACTTTTGACTTCGTACTGCGGCTCGTCCTTTGAAGCAGGCCGATGACGGCCCATGAACTCGACATCCCGGGTGTGCACCTTGACCACCTTGCCGCGAATCTCGCCAGCCTCGCTGTTCCAGTGAACCGCGTCGCCGACCTTGAATGACGTGCTCATGGCCTGTCCCCCACACTTTTCAATCCGGTCATTGCGACTCGGGATGCTCGCTCGACACCGAGTTGTTGGCCGCCACATCCGTCATGTCTTCATCGACCGGCGACTCTTCATCGGCGGGCAATGGAACCTCGGGCGGGTTGCGTTTCGGATCATGCCCCGTCTCATTGTCCGTCGTCCGTGTCACGTCTTGCTGTGACCGGTTGCCCGGTGCATTTTCATCGATGTCCATGCTTGTTTCTCCGTTTTTGTACGCGGGATATCCGCGCTTAAACGTGAGAGGCAACGGCACAGCGCAAGTGCCGGGCAATGGACGAACGGTGCTCCAACGAAAAAAGCCTGCCGTTCAAGGGCAGGCTTTCGCTTGGCGACTGAAATAACCGTGCCGGGCCAGCCGGCCTTTAATCGTAAAACGCCTCAACCAACACCCGACTGCCGACAAAAAAACTGTCCGCCACCAAGCGCAACGGCTGCACATCCAGATCGCTGGCCTTGTCGCCAATCAACTGCTGAAAATGCCGATACACCGCTGCGTACTCGCCCTCCTCCGACACGGCCTGGCGCACACCGTCAATACTCAACAATGCGCCGCCGTTATCCAGGCGCAACACGCCTTCAGCGCAACGCACCTCGATACTCCACAACTCATCATGTCCATGGTCGAAGTCGAACTCCGCACGCACATCGAGTTGATGCGCATCAGCCATTTTGATCGACGCAGCGATTGGCGACTGGCAGTTGCTCGGCACGCGCAGTTCAGCGGATTCGACAAACAGCGGCAGCGCCAGCAGGTGGGTGACGATCGACAAGGCATTGATGCCCGGATCAAATACGCCGAGGCCGCCGGGTTGCCAGATCCAGGTCTGACCGGGGTGCCATTTGCGCACGTCTTCTTTCCAGTCGATCCGTACGCTTTGCAGCGTGCGCGAGGCGAGCCAGTCGCGGGCGGCTTCGATACCGGGCGCGTAGCGTGAATGCCAGGCAAACAAGGCGCTGACGCCGTGCTCTGCGGCCTGATCGACCAAGGCCAATGCCTCACCCAACGTGGCACACGGCGGCTTTTCCACCAGCACATGTTTGCCGGCGGCCAACGCTTGCTGCACCAGTGCAAAACGCCCTTGCGGCGGCGTGCAGAAGGCAATCGCATCCACCGGTGGACCGTTTTCCAGCAACTCACTCAACGATTGGAAGTTCTCCACGCCGGCGCAGGGCTTGCCTTGAGTGGCGACGGAGACCAACTGGAAAGCGGGATTGGCGTTGATCGCCGGAACGTGTTGATCCTGGGCAATCTTGCCGTAGCCCACCAGACCGAGACGGATTGGTTGCATCAATGACTCCTGTTTTGATTTTGTTGTCGTCAGTGAACCGGGAGATTACCTGCAAACGCCACGAGCGTCTGTCCGCGCAATGTCACAACAACGCACAGGATCAGGCAAGGATTGCACAGGAATGCACTAGTGCCCGAAGCGCCGGAAAAGAAACAATGCCTTACGACAAACCGATCGAGGATGTTCCCATGCTTGTACAAGCCTACGGCGCCCACGCGGGCGACAAACCCCTTGAACCGATGCAGATAAACCGCCGCGCGCCGGCCGCCCATGATGTGCAGATCGATATCGCCTTTTGTGGCATCTGCCATTCGGATCTGCACCAGGTGCGCGCGGAATGGGCCGGTACACAATTCCCATGCGTACCGGGGCATGAAATCGTCGGTCGCGTTTCCGCCGTCGGCGCACATGTGTCGGACTATAAGGTCGGTGATCTGGTCGGCGTCGGTTGCATCGTCGACAGCTGCAAACATTGCGATGACTGCGAAAGCGGTCTGGAAAACTATTGCGACGGCATGATCGGCACCTACAACTTCCCGACCCCGGACGCACCGGGCTGGACGCACCGGGCTGGACGCTGGGTGGCTATTCGCAAAACATCGTCGTGCATGAACGCTACGTGCTGCGCATCCGTCATCCCGAAGCGCAACTGGCCGCCGTCGCGCCGCTGCTGTGTGCCGGTATTACCACCTACTCGCCGCTGCGCCACTGGAACGCCGGCCCCGGCAAGAAAGTCGGCGTGGTCGGCATCGGTGGTCTCGGCCACATGGGCATCAAACTGGCCCACGCCCTGGGCGCTCACGTGGTTGCATTCACTACGTCAGAATCCAAACGCGAAGCGGCCAAAGCGCTGGGCGCCGATGAGGTGGTGGTATCGCGCAATGCCGAAGAAATGGCCGCGCACGCCAAGAGTTTCGACTTGATCCTCAACACCGTCGCCGCGCCGCACGATCTCGATGCATTCCTGGTGCTGCTCAAGCGCGATGGTGCCTTGACGCTGGTCGGCGCACCGGCCACCTCGCACCCGTCGCCGAACGTGTTCAACCTGATCATGAAGCGCCGCACGATTGCCGGTTCGATGATCGGCGGCATTCCGGAAACTCAGGAGATGCTGGATTTCTGCGCTGAGCACGGCATCGTCTCCGACATCGAACTGATCCGCGCCGACCAGATCAACGACGCCTACGAGCGCATGCTCCAGGGCGATGTGAAATATCGTTTTGTGATCGACAACGCAACGTTGGCGAGCTAAGCGCAAACGGCTGATGGGCAGCCCGGCGTTGCCAATCAGCCGTTGGATTCCGTCGCCGGGATTTGACAGGCCCGACGTTGCTCGCCAGAGTCGCACCCCTTTGCCTGCCATCGGGCCGCAGGATTGTGTTGAACAGGGGTTGCCGTTGAACGAACATTCATTGTCCATGCGCCTTGAGCGCGTGGCTGCCCACGTGCCGGCCGGTGCGCGACTGGCGGATATCGGCTCGGATCACGGCTATCTGCCGGTGGCCCTGATGCGCCGTGGCCTGATCAGCACGGCCGTGGCTGGCGAAGTCGCGTTGACGCCGTTCCACGCGGCTGAACGCACCGTGCGCGAGAATGATCTGCAGCAGTGCATCAGCGTGCGCCGGGCCGATGGTCTAGCAGCAATCAAACCTGACGACGGCATCACCGCCATCACGATCTGCGGCATGGGCGGCGAAACCATCCGCGACATCCTCGACAGCGGCAAGGCCCACCTCAACGGCCAGGAACGCCTGATCCTGCAACCCAATGGCGGCGAACAACCGCTGCGCCAATGGCTGATGGAAAACGGCTACCGCATCCTCAGCGAAGAACTGCTGCGGGAAAACCGCTTCCACTACGAAATCATCGTCGCCGAACGCGCTGAACCGGTGATCTATACCGACCAGGAACTGTACTTCGGCCCCTTGCAGATGCAGGCCCGTAGCCCCGAGTTTCTGCGCAAATGGCAGCACAAACTTCACCATAAGCAGAAGACGCTGAGCCAACTCGCCCATGCGCAGCAGGGTTTACCGGATGGAAAGGTGCAAGACCTGACGCAACAGACACGCTGGATTAGCGAACTGCTGGCCTGAGCGCCGGCACTTCGCTGGAAAGGCGCGCGCCTCATTTGATACACCACATCACAAATGAAGTACCTCAAACCCCATTTATCAACTCCCACCCCTGCTCTTAAAGTTCTCTCCAACGGCCGCCCTTCACTCCGACGGGCCGGCGACTGGAGAGTCCTCAAATGCCTTTCATCAGCGTACGCATCACCCGTGACGGCGTGACCCGGGAACAGAAAGCCCAAGTCATCAAGGAAATCACCGAAACGATGGAGCGGGTGCTGCACAAGGACCCGAAACTCACCCACATCGTGATCGAGGAAGTCGACACCGATAACTGGGGTTATGCCGGCATCACCACCACCGAATATCGCCAACGGTTGGCGGACTCGCAGTCATGAGCCGCACCGTGAAAATCGACTTTGTGTCGGATGTCGTTTGCCCCTGGTGTGCTTTGGGCGCCACCGCTCTGGAGCAGGCGATCAAGAACCTGGCGGGCGAAGTCGACGTGGAACTGACCTACAAACCGTTCGAACTGAATCCGGACATGCCCGCCGAAGGTGAACACGCCATCGAGCACATGATGCGCAAATACGGGCGCAGCGCTGAGCAAGTGGCGGATCGCAACGCGATGATCATCAAACGCGGCGAGCAGATCGGCTTTCACTTCGACCTGGAAAAACGCAGCCATTTCCACAACACCTTCGATGCCCATCGATTGTTGTTCTGGGCCGCCACACAAGGACGTCAGCGTGAGTTGAAGCAAGCCTTGCTCAAGGCCTACTTCACTGACGGCAAGAACCCGAATGACCACGCCACGCTGCTGACACTGGCAGAAGCAGTCGGACTCGATGGCCCGCGTGCGCAAGAGGTGCTGGCCAACGCGGAGTTCAGCCAGGCCGTGCGCGAGCTCGAACGGTTTTATCAGCAACGCGGAATCGACTCAGTTCCGGCGATGGTTCTCGATGACAAACAGGTCATCCCCGGTTCCCAGTCCATCGCTTATTACGAGCAAGCATTACGTCAGGCCGCGCAGGTTGCGGCGCACGCCTGAAAACCGAAATTCGTTTATTCAAACCATCCAGATTGCATGAGGAAACATCATGAACACGTCCAAAAAAGTTGTAGTGATCACTGGCGCCTCGCAAGGCATTGGCGCAGGCCTGGTCAAGGGTTTCCGTGAGCGCGGCTATCAGGTTGTCGCGACCTCGCGCTCGATCAAACCGTCCACTGACCCGGATATTCTCGCCGTCGCCGGTGATATCGCCGACCCGCAGACCGCCGAGCGCGTGATTCGCGAAGCCGTTGCACGTTTCGGGCATATCGACACGCTGGTGAACAACGCCGGGATATTCGTAGCGAAACCCTTCACCGAATACAGCAAGGAAGACTACGCACAGGTCGTGGCGACCAACATGAGCGGCTTCTTCCACATCTCGCAATTGGCCATTGCTGAAATGGAGAAAAACGCCAGTGGCCACATCGTCAGCGTCACCACCAGTCTGGTCGATCACGCGATTGACGGCGTGCCGTCGGTGCTCGCGTCGCTGACCAAGGGCGGCATCAATGCAGCGACCAAATCCCTCGCCATCGAGTACGCCAAGCGCGGCATTCGGGTCAACGCGGTGTCGCCGGGCATCATCAAAACGCCGATGCACGGCGAAGAGACGCACGCCGCCCTCGGCAGCCTGCACCCGGTCGGCCATATGGGTGAGATCGATGACATCGTGCAAGCGATCCTTTACCTGGACGGCGCGAACTTCGTGACCGGCGAAATCCTCCATGTCGACGGTGGTCAAAGCGCTGGGCATTGATACCTCCCCGCAGCACTGCCGGTGTGTACCGGCGGTGCCGCTTCATGAGATAAGCCTGAAGATGAACCCTCAGTTGATCCTCAGGCTTATCCCATGAAGCGCCACTTTGAAGACTTGCAGTTGGGCAGCATCGAACTCTTTTGCCTCGCCGCTGAAGCCGGCAGTTTCACCGCCGCCGCCCAGCTCGCGGGCGTGACGCCGGCCGCCGTGAGCCGGTCGATTCTGCGTCTGGAACAACGCTTGGGTTCGCGCCTGTTCGCGCGAACCACGCGCAGCATTCGCTTGACCGAGGCCGGCAGAAACTTTTTCGTCCAGTGCAGCCAGGCCCTGACCCAACTGGTGGAAGCGCAACAAGAAGTCATGGGCGCACAGTCGTCACCTTCAGGGCTGTTGCGCATCAGCCTGCCCACCACTTACGGGCATCACCGTATCCTGCCGCTGTTGCCGAAATTCCGCGCGCTCTATCCCGACGTCACCGTCGACATTCATTTGGGCAACCGCAATATCGACTTTGTCGGCGAAGGCTACGACCTGGCGATCCGCGTCCGCGCGCAACCGGACTCGACCATGGTCGCGCGACTGCTGGAGGACGCAAAACTGGTGGTGGTCGCCTCGCCCGACTATCTGAAAAAGGCTGGCACACCGCAGACGCTTGAGGATCTGGTGCAACACGAATGCATTCAGTTCGAACTGCCGAGCAGCGGGCGGCGAATATCTTGGCTGTTTCAGGAAGACGGGCAGGATCGTGAAGTGTTTTCCGACGGTGGTTACTCGTGCTCCGACGATGTACTGGGCGGCGTCACGCTGGCCAAACATGGTGCCGGGGTCTTTCAGACTTACAAGTTCATCGTCGAAAAGGAGCTGGCCGACGGCAGCCTCGTCGAAGTTCTCCAGCCGTACGCCGGCCGCTCGCGTCCCTATACATTGTTGTACCCGCACGGCCGCTATGTGCCGCAACGGGTCAGGGCGTTTGTTGATTTTCTGCTGCAGTTTCGTGATGAGTGGGCCGGGAATTAGCGCTGAAGCCCACGTGGTGGCAGTCACTGCAGTTCAGTGCCGCAGCAACTTGCGCAGCGGCACGCCATCCTTGAGTACGGGCGATTTGATGACGATGTAACTGAAGTACTTGGAAATGCCGATATTCTTGTCCAGCAAGCTTTCGATCACCTCCTGATAATGCTGGATGCTGCGGGTCATGAAACGCACCAGATAATCGTAGCCACCGCTGATCAAATGACATTCAAGCACTTCGTCGACCAAACGAATATTGGATTCGAATTTGGCGAAATCCTCGCGTTTGTGATCGCTCAAGGTGATTTCGGTAAACACCGTGACCGAGTCGGTGATCTTCGCCAGATTCAGGTGCGCTTTGTAGCTGGAAATATAACCCGCCGATTCCAGTCGCTTGACCCGTTGCAGACAAGGACTGGCCGACAGCCCGACGGCATCGGCCAGGCTGACGTTGGTCATGCGGCCATCCTTCTGCAACTCGACAAGAATGCTGATGTCGATCCGGTCCAGTTTTACTATCCCTTCCATTGCATACCTCTGACTGCCATTTGTAGGACAATCTTCTAGCAAAATCAGCGCCGTAATGACAGCTGATGCTGAGTCACCAGGTCTGCCATGCTGTTGATGCAGTATTGCGCCGAGCAGGGCGTGGGTTGCCTGCCCCGATCACGACTGATCAGGCACACGTCATTCTCCGACCCTCGGCGCGCACCTGCGCGCGTGATATGGAGAATGTCGCCCGGTGCCAGTGCGTTGGCGATCAGCCAATTGGCGTCCTGCAACGGTGCGTCGGCCAATGAAATGAAGTCGTCGGCATTGATCCCCAAACGCTCGCACAGCGGGCCACGATCTTCGGCATCGCGGTCACCCTGGACCAGCAGGCGGTAGAACTTGCGCAGGTACAACATCGCACCTGGCGCGTCTTCAAACAATGACCATGCCGCCACCGACCGGGCGAAGCTCATGCCCTCCTCCCAACTGGCATTCAAGCACCAGCGTTCGGCGAGTTGACGATGGGCGAAACACAACATGCCACTGAAGCCTAGCTCAGCGAAACGCGGATACAGCGCATGCAGCACTTCGCGGTATTCAGCCAGCACCTGATCCTTGTCCGGCTGACCACCCCGACTGACCAGCAGCGGTAGCAATGCCGTCCAGACCCCCGAGTCGCGGTCGACCAGCGCTTCATCGCAATCAATGAGCAACGCTCGATAATCAATCAGTCCCATGGCGTGCGAAGCCTCCAATGATGCATTCCATCCGTCCATGCTCCACAAATGCTCACAAGCGATGCGCTGGCGCACCGCCGCGAGCGCACAGGCACTCAGTTCAAGACGCGTGCCAAGGCGCTGTCGAGAATCTGCAAGGCTTCGTCGATCTGCGCCGGCGTGGCCACCAGTGGCGCGAGAAAACGCAGAACATTGCGGTGCACACCGCACTTGATCACCAGCAAGCCGCCCTTGCGCGCCTCATCGATCAAGCGTTGATTCAGATCCGCGTCGGGTGTACGTGCGTCGTCAGGCTTGATCAACTCGATCGCCAGCATGAACCCCGTACCGCGCACGTCGCCGATTTGCGCGTAGCGGCTCTGCAACTGCAACAAGCCTTGACGCAAGTGCTCGCCCAGCGCCTCGCCGCGTGCCAGCAACTGCTCCTCCTCAAAGGCCTCGATCACCGCCAGCGCCGCTGCGCATGACAACGCGTTGCCGCCGTAAGTGCCGCCCAGACCTCCGGGCAACGGCGCGTCCATGATGGCCGCTTTACCGACCACCCCCGACAGCGGCAAACCACCGGCCAGACTTTTCGCCACGGTTACCAGATCCGGCTGGATGCCCGCGTGCTGGAAACCGAACCATTTGCCCGTGCGGCCGAACCCCGTCTGGATTTCATCAAGAATCAGCACGATGCCGTGTTTTTCGGTCAGCGCGCGCAGGGCCTGCAGAAACTCGGACGGTGCCGCAAGAAAGCCGCCGTCGCCTTGCACGGGTTCGATGATGATGGCAGCCACCCGCTCAGGCGCCACTTGCGTTGCGAACAGTTCCTCAAGGGCCTTGAGCGCCATGTCACTGGTCAGGCCGCGATAGGCATTCGGGTAAGGCGTGTGAAAAACCTCCGGTGCAAACGGGCCGAAGTTCTGTTTGTAAGGCTGGCTCATGCCGGTCAGCGTGGTGCCCAGCAAGGTACGACCATGGAAGCCGCCACGAAAGGCAATCACCGCCGAACGGCCGGTGTGAGCCCTGGCGATTTTCACTGCGTTCTCGACCGCTTCGGCGCCGGAGGTGAAGAACGCGGCCTTATAGGCTTGCTGGCCACCGATCATTTCACACAGACGCTGGGCCAGATCCAGATAAGGTTGATAGGCGACCACCTGGAAGCAGGCGTGCGAAATCTTGTGTAATTGCTGCTGCACCGCCGCCACCACTTTGGGATGGTTGTGACCGATGTTCAACACGCCGATGCCGCCGACAAAATCCAGGTAGCGCTTGCCGTCCACGTCCCACAACTCGGCGCCCTGGCCGCGATCAATCACCAATGGGTGAGCGGTAACCAGGCCACGCGGCACGAATTGATCGCGCTGACGGAGCAAATGAGGGGTGTCGTCGACTTTGCTATTCATGGCATTTCCCATCGTGAGTCCGGCAACCTGGAGGTGGTTGCAATGGTGTTCAGATTAAGGCTTGTGCGAAACGAACTACGCCGAACTTCCCCCCTGAGAAATTCGGATCGACTGTTTTGACCCTGCCAAACGGCAGATTCCTTCAGCCCGACGAATCTGCCGCCGTTGCGTTCATCGAGCGTGACGCAGACCGTTTGCACCGACGCTTTCGACAGATCCTGCGCCGGCATTGCGCGATCATGAAAGCACCTACCCCTTTCAGGAATTGCTCATGGCCCTGCTTTATAAAGCTGACCCTGTACGCGGCGAACAGTGGCAAGCGTTGTTCGCCGAACACGCCCCGGACATCGAATGGCGCGCCTGGCCAAATATCGGCGATCCGGCCGACATTGATTACCTGGCTGCGTGGCAAGCGCCGGACGATCTGGCTGCGGTGTTGCCAAACCTGAAAGTGTTGTTCGCGCTGTCGGCCGGTGTCGATCAACTGGATCTGAGCCGCCTTCCACCCAGCCTGCCGGTGGTGCGCCTGCTTGATCCCGGCATCACCCGTGGCATGTGCGAATACGCCAGTTTCGCCGTGCTCAGCCTGCACCGCGACATGTTGCGATACCGTCAGCAACAAAACGCGCGTTGCTGGCAGGCGCACATGCTGCAACCGGCGCACACGCGGCGGGTCGGGGTAATGGGGCTCGGTGCGCAGGCGCAACAGATTCTGGCGACGTTGCAGCCGCTGGGGTTCGCGTTGAAAGGCTGGGCACGCAGCCGCCATCAAATTGCCGGTGTGGATTGCTTCGCGGGTGACGCGCAACTGTCGGCGTTTCTCAGCCAGTGCGACATTCTCCTGTGCGTGTTACCGCTGACCGAACAGACCCAAGGGATTCTTGATCGTGACGTGTTCCGGCAACTGCCCCACGGTGCGGCGCTGATCAATATGGGCCGTGGTGGGCATCTGGTGGAAAGCGATCTGTTGCAAGCACTGGACAGCGGACAGCTCAGTGGCGCGGTGCTTGATGTATTACAGGAAGAACCAGCTCCGGCGGATCATCCGTTCTGGGCGCATCCAAAGATTCTGCTGACGCCGCACATTGCGGCGATGACGCAACCGCAAACCGCATTTGCGGTGTTGCTGGAAAACATTCGCCGGTTTCAGCGCGGGGAGCCAATGGCGGGCCAGATCGACCGCCAGCAGGGTTACTGAAAACATCAATAACCCAAGTGTGCGAGCCTGCTCGCGATGTGCATCGTCAGTTGATCATCTCTGGGCTGACACCGCTTTCGCGAGCAGGCTCGCTCCCCCAAGCGGAATTGATGTGGGCTCAAAGGATGTCGGCGATGGCTTTACCGACGTCTTGCGTCGCGCCTTTTCCGCCGAGATCCGGGGTAATCGGCCCGTCGGCAATCACCTGCTCGATTGCCCGCAATATCCCGTCATGCGCAGCCCGATAACGCTCATCACCGTTGCCGAGAAAATCGAGCATCAACGCACCGGACCAGATCATCGCAATCGGGTTGGCAATGTTCTGCCCGTAGATATCCGGCGCCGAACCATGCACCGGTTCGAACAACGAGGGAAAACGGCGCTCAGGATCAAGGTTGGCCGAAGGCGCAATGCCAATGGTTCCGGCACACGCCGGCCCCAGGTCGGACAGGATGTCACCAAACAGATTAGAGGCCACGACCACATCAAATCGATCCGGTTGCAAGACGAACCGTGCGCAGAGGATATCGATGTGTTGCTTGTCCCAGGTAACTTGCGGGTAGTTCGCCGCCATCAACGCGGTGCGCTCGTCCCAGTAGGGCATGCTGATGGAAATGCCGTTGGACTTGGTCGCCGCCGTCAGACGCTGGCGCGGACGGGTCTGGGCCAGATCGAAGGCGAATTTCAGAATTCGGTCGACACCGCGACGAGTGAACACTGACTCTTGCAGCACGAACTCATGCTCGGTGCCTTCGAACATTTTTCCGCCTACCGAGGAATACTCGCCCTCCGTGTTCTCGCGGATCACCACGAAGTCGATGTCGCCCGGTTCGCGCCCGGCCAGCGGGCACGGGACACCGGGAAACAGGCGCACCGGACGGATATTCACGTATTGGTCGAAATCGCGGCGAAACTTCAGCAGTGATCCCCACAGCGAAATGTGATCGGGCACCTTGTCTGGCCAGCCGACGGCGCCGAAATAAATCGCGTCGAAGCCCTTGAGCTGCTCAAACCAGTCATCGGGCATCATCTGCCCATGCTCCAGGTAGTAATCGCAGTTGGCCCATTCAAGAACTTCAATGTTCAAGTCCAACTGCCATTTGCTCGCAGCCTTCTCCAGCACCCGCAAACCTTCGGGCAACACTTCCTTGCCAATGCCGTCGCCGGCAATCGCGGCGATCTTGAATGCCTTGCTCATTGAACCTGCCTCCCCGTGCATGTGAATTACAGCCCGCCGATGTGGAAGGCTTTGACTTCAAGGTATTCATCCAGGCCGTACTTGCTGCCCTCGCGGCCCAGCCCTGATTGCTTGATACCGCCGAACGGCGCGACGTCCATGGAGATGATTCCGGTATTGAGGCCGACCATGCCGAACTCCAGCGCTTCGCCGAACCGCCAGGAGCGGCGCAGATCCTGGGTGAAATAGTAGGCACCCAAGCCATACGGCGTGGCATTGGCCAGGGCGAGCGCTTGCGCCTCATTGTCAAACCGCATCAACGGCGCCACCGGGCCGAAGGTTTCTTCGTTGGCCAGCAGCATGCCGGCATGGGCATCGCCCAGAACGGTGGGTTGCACGAACTGACTGCTGGCATCAGGCATGCCGCCACAGAGCAATCGCGCGCCCTGGGTCAGCGCATCGTCGATGTGCCGCGCGACTTTGTTTACTGCGGCCGGGTTGATCAGCGGGCCAATCGTGACGTCAGCCTCCAGGCCATTACCGACCTTGAGCTTGCCGACCTCTTCCACCAGTCGCTGAGCGAAGCGTTCATAGATGCCGTTTTGCACAAGGATGCGGTTGGCACACACGCAAGTCTGGCCGGCATTGCGAAATTTGCTGAGCATGACCCCGGCCACGGCCTGCTCCAGATCGGCGTCATCGAAGACAATGAAGGGCGCGTTACCGCCCAACTCCAGACTCAAGCGCTTGATATGCTCGGCGCTCTGGCGCATCAGCAAACGCCCTACAGGGGTCGAGCCGGTAAAGGAAATCTTGCGAACTGTCGGGTTGCCGGTCAGCTCTTCGCCAATGCCGGCGGGCATTCCGGTCACCACATTGAACACACCGGCCGGAATACCGACACGCTCTGCCAATACCGCCAGCGCCAGCGCCGACAACGGTGTGAGATCCGACGGTTTGACAATGATCGGGCAACCCGCCGCCAGCGCCGGCGCGCATTTTCGGGTGATCATCGCATTGGGGAAGTTCCACGGCGTGATCGCCGCGCAGACGCCGACCGGTTGTTTCAAGGTCAGCAGCCGACGGTCGCCGCCAGGTGCCGGCATGGTTTCGCCGTAGACACGGCGGGCCTCTTCAGCGAACCACTTGACGAACCCGGCACCGTAGCGGATTTCGCCTTTGGCCTCGTTCAGCGGCTTGCCCTGTTCGCAGGTCATGATCAGTGCCAGATCATCGAGGTTGTCGACCATGGCCTGATACCAACGCTCGAGCAAAGTGGCGCGCTCGGCGGCCGGGCGCGCACGCCAGGCGGGCCAGGCCTTGTCGGCGGCCTCGATGGCGCGGCGGGTCTCCGCGCCTTGCATGGCCGGCACCCGGGCAAGCAACTGACCGCTGGCCGGATCAATAACGTCAATGGTCGCGGCGTCATCGGCGCCGATCCACTGCCCGTCTACATAAGCGAGTTCTGCCAAAAGGCTGGAGTCTTTCAAACGATTCTTGAGCATGGTCGAGTCCTGATTCGAGACAGGCTCCAGTCTAGGGAGGTACTGCGGGGGAGGATGCTGAAAGCGCTTTGAGGACGGCGTCGGATGCTGAAATTTTCGCCGCAACAGCAGATCAACACAAAATCCTGTAGGCGCGAGCCGCGCTCGCACCTACAGACACCGTCATTGTTTCAGCGACCCCAGCAAACCCTGAAGAAAGCGTTCCCCGGCCTCCATCTGACTGACCTCGATAAACTCATCGGGCTTGTGCGCCTGCTCGATCGAACCCGGCCCGCACACCACCACCGGCACATCCAGACGCTGCTTGAACAAACCGCCTTCCGTGCCGAAAGACACCTTGGACACACCGGTATCCGGCGCGGCGAAGTTTTTCAGAAAGCGCACGGCTTCGACGCTCGGATGCGTGTCGAGCCCAGGATAGACGTTCAGCGTTTCGATCTCGATGGCGGCGACGCTCGACAGTAAACGCGCCTCGCGCACGATCAGCTCGGCGCGCTCCTGCATCTGCGCGAGAAACTGGTCCAGATCATCGGCCGGCAAGTTGCGCACCTCGAAGTCCAGAGTGCACAGATTGGGCACGATATTCAGGGCCCGCCCGCCACCAATCTGACCGACATGCACCGTGGTGTAAGGTACGTCGTAATCCGTATCCTGTGCGCCCTGCTCCTGCAATTGGCGCTGACTGTCGCGCAGTGCGGCGATAAAGTCGCAAGCCACGTGAATCGCATTGACCGAGCGAGGCGCCAGTGAGGAATGCGCTTCCAGGCCACGACAGTAGGTGCGATAGGAGCCCTTGCCCTTGTGCCCGAGTACGAACTGCATGTTGGTCGGCTCGCCAATCAGGCACAGAAACGGGCGCACCGGAGCCAGATGCAAAACGTCGAGCAAGCGCCGCACACCGACGCAGCCGGTTTCTTCGTCGTGGGACAATGCCAGTTGCAAAGGCCGGTTCAGCGAATGGTCGGCAGCGTCGAGCATCGCGTCGATGGCCAAGGCAATGAAACCCTTCATGTCGCAACTGCCGCGCCCGTAAATTCGCCCGTCCTGCAGCGTCGCCTGAAACGGCTCAAGCGTCCACGCCTGCCCTGCCGCCGGCACGACGTCGGTGTGCCCGGACAGCAGGATACCCGGCAAGGTTTGCGGGCCGGTGCTGGCGAACAGGTTGGCTTTCTTGCCGGTTTCGTCTTTGACGATCAGCGACTCGATGCCCTTGCTCAGCAGCAATTCGCGGACGTAGTCAATCAGGGCCATGTTCGACTGCGAAGAGACTGTGTCGAACGCCAACAAACGCTTGAGAATCTCCAGTACGCGCGGCTTCATGAGGCTTTGCTCCGTTGCTCGGTCAGGGTGGCGAACCGGCGGATGGAGAACGGTTCAATCGAAGTGCTGGTGCTGCCGGTGCTGATCAGTTCGGCCATGACGTCACCCACGCCAGGGCCAAGCTGGAAGCCGTGACCGCAGAACCCGAAGGCATAGAACAAACCGTCAACCGTGCCGCTCGGTCCCATGATCGGCAAGGAGTCCGGCAGATAACCTTCAATGCCACTCCAGACGCGGATGATGTTCAGATTGCCGACACCTGGCAGCAGGCGCCGCATCTGTGCCATCTGATTGAGCAGACTGCGCGGCTCGAAATAGGCGCGGCGATTGAGCATGTCCGGCTTGCTGCGGTAGCCGCCACCGATGACGATGTTGCCGCGCGGAATCTGCCGAAAATAGATCACTTCCTCGGCGATCTTGGTGTAAACGCCAATCACCGTCGGCAACGCGTACGGCACCGGCTCGGTCACGGCCATTTGCGGGCCGTGGGTGTCCAGCGGCACCGGTTCGCCGAACTGTTGCGACAGCTTCTGTCCCCACGCACCGGCAGTAATCAACAACTGTGCCGCGCTGAACTGGCGGCCATCGGTGGTGCTGACGCGAAAATCGCCAGCAACCTTTTGCACTTCGGCCACTTCAGTCTGTTCTTCGATCCGCGCCCCCAGACGCCGTGCTGCCCGGGCAAAGGCCGGTGCCGCCAGGCGTGGATTGGCGTGACCATCGTGCGGAGCGTAAGAGCCGCCCTTGACGTCCGGACCAAGGAAGGGAAAGCGCTCATGCAACGCTTGGCCACGGTAGATTTGCAGATCCAGCTGCGCTGCTTCCGGCGCGTCGGCATACGCCTCCAGTTCGGCAATTTCGTCGTCGCGATAACACACGCGCATGTGCCCGCTGGCGATGAACTCCAGGTCGTCATCAATCAGTTCCGGCAAGCGCTTCCACAATGCCCATGAACGGTTGGCCAGTTCCAGTTGCCCCAGATAGCGGCCCTGACGACGGACATTGCCGAAGTTGACACCGCTGGCGTACTGGCCGATCTGGTCACGCTCAAGCAGGATCACCGAGTGCCCGCGACGACGCAGGAAAAACGCTGCCGCCGAGCCCATCAAGCCACCGCCGACAATCACCACATCAGCTTTTTCAACAGTCATGGCGACACCTCCTCGGTGAACATCGAAAGCGGTTTGACCGGCGCCTGGCCGCGTTGTCGACCGACCTGCTGCACGCTGACCCCCGCCGCTGCCGCGATCACCTCGGCCCCGGCCTGGGAACAATAACGGCCCTGACAGCGGCCCATGCCGACCCGGCTGAACGCTTTGGCACGGTTGACCTCACAGGCGCCCTTCTCGCTGACAGTGCGGCGCAGCTCACCGGCGCTGATCATTTCGCACCGACAGACAATGGCAGCGTCCGGCAACGCCGCGGCTTGCTGCGCAGGCCAGGGAAAGGCTTGCGCCAGGCCAAGACGAAACTGATCCATCACCACCAGCGCCTGCCGTTGTTGGTCACGCAGACCGGCGTTTACCGGTTGGTTCAAATCTTCCAGCAAGGCCATGGCCACCAGTCGCCCGGCGTGCTCAGCCGCATCGGCACCGCGAACCTTCGCGCCGTCGCCGGCAGCGTAGACACCGCTGACCGACGTGCGCCCCGCGTCGTCGACCGCCACCCACCACTGGCCGGACGCCTGGTCAAACACCATCCGGCATCCCGCCAGATCCGCCAGTTGAGTTTCCGGACGCAAGTGATAACCCAGCGCCACGGCGTCGCAATCCAGACTCAGCGTTTCACCTTTACCGGTGCGTATCCGCACGCCGCTGACGCCGCTGGCTGCATCACCCAGTACCTGCAACGGCTCGACGCCGAGATGCACCGGTATCTTTGCCCGATACAACTGCGCCAACAATTTCATCCCGGTCCACAGCACGCCGGGGCGCGCGAGCAATTTCGGCAGTGCGCCGATACGCTTGTGCAGCGGCGAGGTGTCCAGCACCGCGGCCACCGTCGCCCCGGCTTTCACATACTGACTGGCCACCAGATACAGCAACGGCCCGCTGCCCATGAACACAACGCTGCGACCAATCGACACCGCTTGCGACTTGAGCGCAATCTGCGCCCCGCCAAGGCTGTAAGTGCCCGCCAGTTGCCAGCCTTCAATCGGCATCAGCCGGTCAGTGGCGCCCGTGCAGAGCAGCAACGCGTCGTAATCCAGCGTCGAGTGCCGGCCCTGACTGACGCAGCACAATTGTCCCGGCGTGAGGTTCCACACCAGGGTGTCCGGGCGATAGTCGATCCGCTCGCGCAGGCGATCAAAGCTCTCATGCAGGTCTTGCGCCTTATGCGCTTCGCTGCCGTACAGCGTGGCGTAATTGCGGGTGAATCCCTCGGGCTGGCGACGATAGATTTGTCCGCCGTCGCGGCGATTTTCATCGATCAGCGTCGGTTTGAAACCGGCCGCCACCAGCGTTTCGGCACAACGAATGCCCGCGGGCCCAGCGCCGACAATGACTATGCGTGCAATGGCCATTTTGCCTCCGGTTGCGTGGTGACAATGTCCAGGCCTTCACGCACTTCATTGGAACAGGCGCGCAAACGCTCGCCGCTGCGCGTCCAGACCCAGCAATCCTGGCAGGCGCCCATCAGGCAAAACCCGGCGCGTCGACCTGAATCAAACTCCGATTGACGCAAGGCATTGCCGTGAGTCAGTACGGCAACCATCAACGTGTCACCCTGCAACGCTTGCACCTGCGCACCATCCACCGTCAGGTTGACGCTAGGTCGCCCCTGTTCGGCCAGCCTTACAAAACGCCCGCTCATGCATAGGCTCCCTGACTCAGATTGATGACATCGCGCTGGGTTTTCAGCAGTTCGACGCTGTCGTGGTGACAGAGAATTTCACTGCCGCCGTCAATGCTGTGACGCGGCGGCGCGCTGCGATTGCACAGACCATCGACCCGCACCGGACAGCGGTTCAGGAACGTACACAGTTCCGGTTCGTCGGATCTGGCCCCCACCGGCGGCAGTTCCCCACACGTCGTGCCGCAGTTCTCCAGCCAGCCCTGGCGCAGTTCCGGGACAGAATGAATCAGCAAGTCGGTGTAGGGGTGAAACGGCGGCTGGGCAAACGCCTGACGCGTTCCGGCCTGAACTTTGTGGCCGCTGTACATCACCACAATGTCATCGCACAGCGCGCGCACGGTGGAGATGTCGTGACTGATAAACAGGTACGAAACGCCCAGTTCCTGACGCAGATCGCGCAACAGTTCGAGAATCGCCGCACCCACCACCGTGTCCAGTGCCGAGGTCACTTCATCGCACAGGATCAAGTCCGGTTTTGCCGCCAGCGCACGCGCCAGGTTGACCCGTTGTTTTTGCCCGCCGGACAGTTCATTCGGCCGACGTTCGGCCAGGGTTCGGGGCAGACGCACCAGATCGAGCAGTTCGCCGATTCGTTCGTGCAACGCCGCGCCCTTGAGGCCGAAATACATTTTCAGCGGCCGACCGAGGATGGTGCTGACACTGTGCATCGGGTTAAGCGCGGTATCGGCGTTTTGAAAGACCATCTGTATCCGTCGAAACTGCTCATCGGTGCGCTCGGACAGGCAGCCGCCGAGTGGCTGACCATCGAAGGTCAACGCGCCCAGCGCCGGACACAGCAACCCCGCCACCACCCGCGCCAGCGTCGACTTGCCGGAACCGGACTCACCGATCACGCCGATGGCCTGCCCGCGACGCACGGTCAGATCAATGTCTTCCAATACGCGGATCGCCGGCATGCCGTGCGTGTTCTTGTTGCCGTAGCCTGCGGTCAGGCCTTTGATGGTCAGCAGCGGTTGCTCTTCGGCAATGCCGCAGGGTGGCCGGATCGAAGTGTCCGGGCGCGCGGCGGCCAACAAGCTGCGGGTGTATTCATGGGACGGCCCCTTCAACAACGGCGCGGTAGCGCTCTGTTCGAAGATCTGGCCGCCATTGAGCACCACAATCTGGTCAGCCATTTGCGCCACCACCGCCAGATCGTGGGACACGTAGACAGCGGTCGCACCCCGTTCGCGAACCACCCGCTTAAAGGCACGCAACACGTCGATCTGGGTGGTCACATCGAGGGCGGTGGTCGGTTCATCGAGGACCACCAGCAGTGGATCGCTGATCAGCGCCATCGCCGCCATCACCCGTTGCAATTGCCCGCCCGACACCTGATGCGGATAGCGTTGGCCGATGCGCTCAGGGTTCGGTAATGCGAGGTCGCGAAACAACGCGATGGCTTTGGCCTCGAGCACCGCACGGGTGCCCAAACCGTGAATCAATGCGCCCTCCACCACTTGATCGAGCAGTCTTTTGGCCGGATTGAACGCCGCCGCCGCGCTTTGCGCGATGTACGACACACGGTTGCCGCGCAGTTTTTGCAGTTCTTTTTCGCTGAGGGCCAGCATGTCGTGCTCACCGACCTGCACCACGCCGCCGGACAACCGGCAGCCACGCCGGGCGTAACCGAGCAAGGCCAGGGCGATGGTGGTTTTGCCCGACCCGGACTCACCGATCAGCGCCAATACTTCGCCTTTTTCCAGGGCGAAACTCACGCCTTTGACGATTTCGCTTTCACCGCGCTCGCCACACGCGACCACCCGCAGGTCTTCGACTCGAATCAATTGGCTCATTTCAATGACCTCCCGAACGGCGACTGCGGCGAGACGACAGCCTGTCGATAAACAGATTCACGCCAATGGTCAGGGTGCCGATTGCCAGTGCCGGAATGACGATGGCCGGGGCGCCCTGATTGAGTCCACCGATATTTTCGCGCACCAGCGAGCCAAGGTCGGCGTCGGGTGGTTGCACGCCCAACCCAAGGAAGCTCATGCCACTGAGCAGCAACACAATAAAGCCGAACCGCAGGCCCAGATCGGTCAGCACCGGGTTGAGCATGTTCGGCAGGATTTCCACACAGGCAATGTACAGACGCCGTTCGCCACGGGTACGCGCCACTTGTACGTACTCCAGAGCCTCGATGTTCACTGCCATGCTGCGGGCAATGCGAAAGGCCCCGGGGGCGAAGCTCAGCACGGCGGTGCATACCAGCAACATCACCGACGAACCAAACGCCGAGACCATGATCAGCGCGAGCATCTTGCTCGGGATCGAGATGAACGCGTCCATCAGGCGACTGATCACTTCGTCCAGCCATTTTGGCGACACCACCGACAGCAGCGCGCAACTGGTGCCCAGGCCACTGGCCAATATCGCCGCAATCAACGCCAGGCCCACCGTGAAGCGGGCGCCGACGAGCACGCGGCTGAGCATGTCACGGCCCAGATAATCAGTGCCAAACGGGTACAGGGCACTGATGCTGTCAAAGACATTGTCCGACACCACTTCGCCCACCGGGTGGGGTGCCAGCCACGGGCCGAACATTGCCACCAGCAACCACAGAAGGCACATCGCAGCGCCGATCAGACCTAGCCAGGCCGGGCCATGGGACACCTTGCCCACCGACAGGTCGGGCGCTGAAGGCGTCGATTTCACAATGAGATTGTTCATTGGTTTCTCAGCCTCGGGTTGGACAGGATGGCACACAGGTCAGCGAGCAGCACCAGCCCCAGATACGCTGTACAGAACAACATGGTGCAGGCCTGAACCAGTGCCATGTCACGGTTGGTCACGGCATCGACCATCAGGCTGGCGATACCGGGATAGTTGAAGATGGTCTCGACGATGACCACCCCGCCCAGCAGGTATGAGAGGCTCAGGGCGATGGCGTTGGCAATCGGCCCAATGGCGTTGGGCAAGGCGTGCCGCAGTACGATACGGATCGGGCTGACCCCTTTGAGCCGGGCCATTTCCACGTAAGGGCTGTCGAGTTGATCGATCACCGCTGCGCGGGTCATGCGGGCCATTTGCGCGACGATCACGCAACACAGGGTCATCACCGGTAAAGCGTAAGTGCGCATGAATTGCCACGGTGAAGTGATGTCGCTGGCATAGGACAGCGCCGATAACCAACCCAGGTTTACCGCGAAGATCAACACCGCCAGGGTCGCCACCAGAAACTCCGGAACGGCGACCATGGCCAGGGTGAAAAAGCTCAGCAGGCTGTCGAGTCGCCCGCCCCTACCCATCGCCGAACCGATGCCCAGAATCAGCGCCACCGGTACCGAAACCAGTGCGGTAGCGCCGGCCAGCATCAAGGTGTTGGGGACGCGCCCGGCCATCAACTCACCCACCGGCATGGCGTTGGAAACCGACAGGCCCATGTCACCACTGAGCAAGTTCATCAGCCAGTGCAAGTAGCGCAACACGCCGGGCTGATCGAGTCCCAGTTTCAGGCGCAACGCCGCGACCTGCTCCGGCGTGGCGAACTGCCCCAGCGATTGTTGCGCGGCGTCGCCCGGCAATACCGCCGTGATCGCGAACACGACCATGGACACAATCAACAACGTCACGATCGCGGCGCCCATGCGCCTGCCGATCAACCACAAGGTGTTGCTGTTCATCGCCTGTCCTCCTGCACTGTTACTGCCGCTCAAACCGACGGCTTATCAAGCGTCCAGCCAGACCTGCTCGGCGAACATGTAACCCATGAAGCCGCCCAGCGGATTGCTGCTGTAGCCTTTGATGCGCTGGTCAACGCCATCGATGTTGCTGATGAACACTGGCACGCCGATGCCGCTGTGGTCGTGCACCAGCGTTTGCATATCGGCGTACATCTTGCTGCGCTTGGCGTCGTCGGTTTCGGCGCGGGCGAGCATCAGCAATTGGTCGAACTGATCGTTCTGCCAGCCGGACTCGTTCCACGGCGCTTTCGACTGGAAGAACTGCGAGAACATCACGTCGGCATTCGGCCGCGGGTTGATGTTGCCGAAGCTCAGCGGGTGCTTCATCCAGTGGTTGGACCAATAGCCATCGCTCGGCAGACGGTTGACGTCGAGTTTGAGCCCGGCCTGTTTCGCCGATTGCTGCAACAGCACCGCGATGTCCACTGAACCGGTGGCGGCCGGCGATGCGACCAGCGGCATGCTGATGTTTTCCATCCCGGCTTTCTTCAGCAGGAACCGGGCTTTTTCCGGGTCATAGACGGTTTGTGGCAGGTCGGCGTTGTAATAGCGCGAACCCGGCGCAATCGGATGGTCATTGCCGACCACGGCAAAGCCACGGAACACTGCCGATTTGACCTGCTCGCGGTCGAGCAGATACTTCATCGCCTGGGTGAATTCGGCGCTTTTGCCGGGCATCTGATCCTGACGAATGATCAAATCAGTGTAGTTGCCCGACGGCGCATCAACGACCCGATGCTTGGCACTGGCCTTGATACGGGCGGTAGAACGCGGATTGACCTCATTGATCATGTGTACGTCGCCGGAAAGCAACGCGTTGACGCGCGACGGTTCGTCACCAATGGCGATGAACTCGATTTCGTCGAGGTATGGCAGGCCTGGTTTCCAGTAACCGGTGTTGCGCGCAGCCACCGAACGCACGCCCGGTTTGAATTCCTTGACCTTGAACGGCCCGGTGCCGATGCCCTGATTGAAGTCGGTGGTGCCTTCGGGAACGATCAGCAAGTGCGACACCGCGAGAATCGACGGCAGCTCTGCGTTGGGTGCGCTCAGACGGATCTGTACTTCGTTGGTGCCGGTAGCCTTGATTTCGACGAACTGCTCCATCAGCGGCATGACTTTCGAACCGGTGAGCGGGTCCTTGTGTCGCGACAACGAAAACACCACGTCGGCGGCGCTCAGGGTCTTGCCGTTGTGGAAGGTCACGTCTTTGCGCAGGGTGATGGTCCACACGGTGGCGTCGGTGTTATCGATACGCTCGGCCAGTTCCAGCTGCGGCACCAGATGCGAGTCGAATCGGGTCAGGCCGTTGTAGAACATGTAGTGGCGCACATAGTCGGTGGACAACGCGCCTTTGGCCGGGTCTAGGGTGTCTGCCGTGGAACTGGACATCCCGGCGACACGAATGCGCCCGCCCGGCTTGCCTGTGCCCGGTGTTGCCGCTTCATCGGCGAACAGCTTGCCGGCGGCGCCAAACAGGCTGCCGGCGCCCGCCGCGGCAACACCCGCCACACCGAGCATTTGCAGGGCATGACGGCGTGACATGCCGCGATTGAGGCCCTCGAAAACCCGCAGGCTTTCTTCGCCGGAAATCAGGGGTGAGTCGTTTTTGTTGTCAGTCATATCAGTGCTACCTGTCGAAGATGAGAAGGCTCGAGTGTTCCGGTTGACCGGAACGTCCTGAAACGCAAACGACGGTGACGCCACAACAGCAACTCAATGCAGATAATCCTGAAAGCGGTAATACGCGCCCACGAACGGCAAAAACCATGGCTTGCCGAAATGCCCGGGGATGGCTGGCCATTCAAGTTCGCGCCACGGATTGGCCTCGACGTTACCCGCCATCACCTCGGCCATGACCTGGCCCATGTGCACCGACATCTGTACACCGTGGCCGCTGTAACCCATGGAGTGAAAAACCCCGCCATGCTGACCGGCCCGAGGTAGCCGATCGGAAGTCATGTCGACCAGTCCGCCCCAGCAGTAGTCGATCTTCACCTCGGCCAATTGCGGGAACATCTGCACCATGGCGGCTTGCAGAACCTTGCCGCTCTTGGCGTCGTTGACGCTGTCGGACATGGCGAACCGCGCGCGGCCACCAAACAGCAAACGGTTGTCCGGGGTCAGGCGAAAGTAGTTACCGATCATGCGGCTGGTGACATAGGCACGACGACATGGCAGCAATTGGTCGAGCAACGCGTCTGGCAATACCTCGGTAGCGATGACGAAACTGCCGACCGGCACGATGCGCCGCCGATACCAGCTCAAGCCGCCGTGCTGACAGGCGCCAGTGGCGAGCAGCACCTGCCCGGCGTGCAGCGAGCCCTTACTGGTATTGACCTGATAGCCGCCGGCCTTGGCCTTCCAGTCCAGCACCGAAGTGCCTTGATGGATCAGGGCACCGTGCCGCGCCGCCGCTTCGGCAAGACCGACGCCGAAGCGGCCGACGTGCATTTGCACGCCGTTGCGTTGCAGCAGAGCGCCGTGAAACTGTGCCGAATTCACTTCAGCGCGGGTCTGCTCGGCGGACAACAACTCGACATCGGCATCGACCTCACGACGAATCAGCTCACAAGTGCGCGCCAGGCCTTCGTAGTGCATGGGTTTGGCGGCCAGTTTCAGCTTGCCGTTGCGGATCAGGTCGCAGGCAATCTGCTCCTGCTCCACCAGTGAAACAACACTTTGCACTGCTCGCTCATACGCCTGGTAATAGGCGCGCGCCTTGTCCGCACCGAGGCTGGCACTGAGGCCAGCGTAATCCTGGGCCACCCCGGTGTTGCATTGCCCACCGTTACGCCCCGAGGCTTCGCCGATCACTCGCCCGGCTTCGAGCACCACCACACTGGCCCCCTTGAGCGCCAAGGCGCGGGCCGCCGCCAACCCGGTGAAACCACCCCCCACGACGGCCACATCGACCTGCGCGGGCAATGCGCCGAGTTGCCCACCGGTGAAGGCCGGTGCGGTGTCGAGCCAGTAGGATTCACTGCCCATGTCCGATTCGCCTATGCCAGAAAAAATGCCGATGCCGATGCAACTCAGAGTCCGACCAGCGCCGGCAGCCCGCCGATGTCAGTGATCTGCTGATAGCCGTAAAACGCATTGCCCGGGACTTCGTGACCGCGGGCGACGAAGGCCTTGTTCTTGATCTTCATGTCGTGTGCCGGCATCAAGTCGTAACGGAAGCTGGAGGACACATGCAAGATGTCTTCCGGGCCGCAGCCAAGGTTGTCGAGCATGAACTCGAACGCCGCCAGGCGTGGCTTGTAGGCTTGTGCCTGCTCAGCGGTGAAGACCTTGTGAAACGGCGCGCCGAGTTTGTCGACGTTGGACATGATCTGGCTGTCGCTGGCGTTGGAAAAAATCACCAGCGGGATCTTGTCGGCAATTTTCGACAGGCCGGCCGGCACATCCGCGTGTGGGCCCCAGGTTGGCACGGCGTCGTAGTACAGCTGACCTTCGTCGCGGTACTCGACGCCCCAACGCTTGCAGGTACGCGCCAGTGCTGTCTTGAGAATCTCGTCGTAAGGCATCCAGTCGCCCATGACCTGATCCAGGCGATAAGCCGAGAAATCCTTGACGAACTGGTCCATCTGCTCCGCTGGCACGCGATCGGCGAAGAGTTCGCGCGTCATGGTGCCCATGTGGAAATTGGTCAGCGTACCGTAGCAGTCGAACGTAATGAATTTGGGACGAAGAAAGCTCATTGGGTGCGATCCTGAAGTTCGTTGAGGTCATGGCGCGGCCAGCATTCGCTTGATTGGCAAGCGGTGATGCAACGCTGCAGCACACCGTCATTACAACACTGTGAATTCAGCAGATGGCGTTAAAAGCGACCTTTGCTCGATACAAACCACCGTTTTGGCCACCTGCCTCAGCAGACTTTGCGGCTCGCTCCAGCCTTGGGCAAACCCTGTATTTGTGCGCCCTTATGGACCTCTTTTGCCTGTTCACGCGCTGTTTTTCCGGCGATCACCGCAGAAACTGCGCCGAGCAAAACGAAAACGGGCGCGTCCCTAAGGAAGCGCCCGTTTGGCGGTTGATTCAAGCGTTACTGATGCCACTGGCATGGCCCGATCTCTGCGGGGCGAACCTGCTCGCAAAGCGCTGCGCAGGGCAACATCAATGTCCCGTCAGGCCCGCTTCGCGAGCAAACTCACTCCCATGGCTTGATCGGCATTACTGAACAATATCGATCAGCACACTCTTGAAGCGCAGGTTGGCCTCGAACGCCTCGCGCCCCAGGTCCTTGCCGATACCGGAACGTTTATAGCCACCGGTGGGCAGGATGTAGTCGTTACTGCGCCCGTAACGGTTGACCCACACCGTCCCCGCCTCGAGTTTGCGCACCAGGCGCAAGGCGCGATTGATATCGGCGGTGTGTACGCCTGCGGCCAGACCGTAAGTGGCGTGCGCAGCCAGACTGAGTGCCTGCTCCTCGTCATCGAACGCCTGCACCGTCAGCACTGGCCCGAAGATCTCTTCGCAGACCGCCGGATTCTGATTGTCGACCCCGGTCAGCAACGTCGGTTGATAGTAAGCACCGCCCATCTCTTCAAACAGTCCGCCACCGGTCAACACCTCGGCCCCGGCCTGGCGCGAACGCTGGACGATGCCATCGATGCGACTGGCCTGCAGGCGCGAAATGATCGGTGAGAGCGTGCTCTGCGACGACCAGGTAGGACCGGGACGCAGCGTCTCGAAGTAAGCCTGCAAGTGCGCCAGGAAGGGTTCCATGATCGAGCGTTCAATCAACAGCCGTGAGCCGGAGACACACACCTGGCCAGCGTTACCGGTAATTGCCAAGGCCACGGTGCGCGCAGTTTTGGCAATGTCGGGGATATCGGCGAAGACCAATTGTGGACTTTTGCCACCGAGTTCCAGTGTGACCGGTTTGGGCCCGACCCGTGCGCACGTCGACATGATGCTCGAACCGGTTGCCGTGGAGCCGGTGAACGTCACTTTACCCACGCGCGGATGCCGGCACAGCGCGTCGCCCGTCACACGACCATCCCCCTGCACGACGTTGAAGATGCCGGCCGGCAGCCCCGCGAGCAACGCCAGTTCAGCAAAGCGCAGACTGGAGAACGGCGTCAGCTCTGAAGGTTTGAGCACCACGGCATTGCCCGCAGCCAAGGCTGGCGCGACCTTCCAGGACGCCATGCTCAGCGGAAAATTCCAGGGTGCGATGGCGGCGATCACCCCATAGGGTTCAGCAATCTGCATGCCCAGGCGATCGGTCTGGGTGGCGGCAACCTGACCGCCATGCTTGTCCGCCAGCTCGGCAAAAAAACGAATGCCTTCGGCCACATAGGGAATATCCCAGGCGATCACATCTTTGTGCGGGCGGGTTGAGCCGACTGCTTCCAGAGGCGCAAGAATCTCCGCGTCCGCCTCAATCAGATCCGCCCAGCGGCGCATCACCCGCGCCCGCTCGCGCGGTGGACGGCTGGCCCAGTCGCTGCGATTGAAGGCCTGCCAGGCATTATTGACGGCTTCGTCCACCAGGTCGGCATCCGCCACCGGCAGTTCGGCATAAACCTGGCCGTCGGAGGGGCGAACCACTTCCAGCCCTGAATGCGCATCGCGGTATTGACCGTCAATGAAGTGGGCGCTGCGAACAGCGATAAGGCGGGGATCGAAGCTATTCATGGAGCACTCCAGAAGAGGGGCCGGCGAGTCATTACTCAGGCCTCCATCGTAGAAAAAAAGCCCAAGCATTTGCTGCCGACCTTGCCGTGCAAATAAGTAGTAAGTGTGGTCTTGCGGGCATCGTCTCGCCGAATCTGCCGAATGCGCGATCGCCCCTTGTCAGCGCTTCACACAGATGGGATACAGGCACCATCGCGCCGCAAAACCGGGCGCTCGCGCACATTGTTCAACGGAGACTCGCCATGTCCGCCTCACACCCGTCCGCTTATGTTTATCGCCCGATGACCGCCGCCGATATCCCCGCCGCCCATGCCTTGTCCGTGCAGCTGAAATGGCCGCATCGACTGGACGACTGGGCGATGCTGCAACGGGTCAGTGCCGGTTTCGTGGTGCTTGATGGCGAACGGTTGATCGGTACGGCATTCGCCTGCCCGCAAGGTGATTTCGCCACCATCGGGCTGGTCATCGTCAGCGACGACTACCAAGGTAAAGGCATCGGACGCCAGTTGATGGAGCAAGCCCTCGATGCCTGCCAGGCGCGAACGCCCATGTTGAATGCGACCCTCGCCGGTGCGCCACTGTATGCCAGTCAGGGGTTTGTCGAGTTTGGCAGGATCCAGCAACATCAGGGCCAGGCGCACGCACCGGCGCTGACCGCGCTGGCCGAGGGCGAAGCATGTCGTGCGCTGACGGCTGCGGATCAGCAACAACTGTTGACCCTGGCGAACGCTGCCAGCGGTCTGGATCGGCGCGCGGTGCTCGACGACCTGGCGCCGGTGGTGGAACAGTCCGTCGGCATTCATCGCGACGGCCAGTTGCGCGCCTTCGCGCTGATGCGCCCGTTCGGACGCGGCCGCTGCATAGGCCCGGTGGTTGCTGAAAACCTCGAACAAGCAGAGTACTTGATCGGCACGTTGTTGAACCCAGTGCCGGACGCCTTTGTACGCATCGACATTCCGGCCGATTGTGGCCTCGCCGAATGGCTGGAAACAGCCGGACTCAAGCAGATCGACACCGTCGCGCAAATGGCCCGCGGCACGCCTCCTGCGGCCGCCAATGGCATGCGCCAGTTTGCGCTGGTTACCCAAGCCATCGGTTGATTGCGCTGTTGCAGTGCCTCAACGTTTTCTAATGGAGTGTTCTTCGTATGTCGCAACCTACTGTTCTGCTGTTGGCTCGCGCCGACGGTGGCCGCATCGCTACGTCTTTCGAACAGATGGCGTTGAGCGCCAGAGATCCTTTTGCCGCCGGCCGACGCGTCGCTTGGCACGGTGCCGACGGCATCAGTGCAGGCATCGTTGAGGTTGGCGAGTCGATGGACATCGAGGATTTTCCGCACACCGAAACTATTGTCGTGCATGCCGGGCACGTGCGGCTGAAAGCCGGCGAACAGACATTGGCATTGGCTGTCGGCAGCAGCGCAGTGATCGGCCGTGGCACCTCGCTGCGAATAGAGGCTCAGGTCGGAACGCAATGGGCTTTCTGTGCAATGGCCACTGACACCCCGACACCCGGCCTCACCGGCCTCGATCCGTTGGCGATGCTATCGCCGTCGGCGGCGCCACCAGAACAGATTCTGATTGGCGCGACACCACAATGCCGCTCCCGCAATGCCTTCGAAGATCCGGTAACCGATCTGCGTGTCGGTGTGTGGGATTCGACGCCCTACGAACGCCGCGGCCGAGCACACCCACTCAATGAGTTGATGCACCTGATCGAGGGCAGCGTGGCATTACTCGCGCCGGACGGATCGAGCGTTATGGTCGATACCGGCGACAGCGTGTTCGTACCGCGCGGCGCATTCTGCGCGTGGAAGAGCACGCGCTATGTGCGCAAGGTTTACGCGGTTCGCTAGTGGCCTGTTTTTTCAGAGCCATGAGGATGACACCATGACTGTGGCGAGGGAGAAAGCTCCCTCGCCACAGGTTTTTTTCGCTCGTGCTATCGCTTGGTTGCGTCGGCCTACTTCTGCTGCGCGGTCAGCGCCGAGTAGCTGTTCATCAGGTTGCGGTAGTTAGGAATCCGCTGCGACAGCAGATTACCCAGACCTTCAATGTCGTTGCGCCAGTCGCGGTGCAACTCACATGCCACCGAGAACCAATTCATCATCTGTGCGCCAGCCTGAGTCATACGGCTCCAGGCGGCTTGTTGCACCGTGGTGTTGAACGTGCCGGAAGCGTCGGTCACCACAAACACATCAAACCCTTCCGCCAGCGCCGACAGGGTCGGGAACGCTACGCAGACATCCGTCACCACACCGGCAATGATGATCTGCTTGCGCCCGGTTGCCTTGATCGCTTTGACGAAGTCTTCGTTGTCCCACGCGTTGATCTGGCCTGGGCGAGCGATGTACGGCGCGTCCGGGAACATCTCTTTCAGTTCCGGTACCAGCGGGCCGTTCGGGCCTTGTTCGAAACTGGTGGTGAGGATGGTCGGCAGTTCGAAGAACTTGGCCAGATCAGCCAGGGCCAGCACGTTGTTCTTGAACTCGTTCGGCGAGAAGTCCTGCACCAGCGAAATCAGACCGGTCTGGTGGTCAACCAGCAGCACGATGGCGTCGTCTTTGTTCAGGCGGTTGTAGGTTGGAGTGGTCATGGTCTGCGTCCCTTTTGAGTTTTTGAAGTTGTTGTTGCGTTCAAGTTGGGTACAGATTACTGACGCACAGGGACGGGATAAATCGGCTGAAAAGCGTTTCACCGTCAACTCAAAAAGGACAATACCGATCAACCACTTTTACTGTCGGTAGAAACCGACAGTGAAGCGGTCATTTCAGCGTGACACACCGCGAGTATTTCATCGGCCAGCGCGGAATCAGCCGGGCAGGCCCGCGACAGGATAATCGCGCCAACCGCCCGCGCCAGCATGTCGATCATTTTCACCCGCCCCTCACCAGACGCCGCGTCGGGCCCTGTCGGGTACTTGTCGCCAAGCGTCTGCAGCGTGCGCTCGATCCCGTCGGCAAACGCCATTTTCACTTCGTCAGAATGGCGCGCAGCGTCGCCGCACAAAGCGGCCATGGTGCAGCCGCTGCCCCGCCCGTCCCGGTGTTCTTTCGACACATAAGCGTCGATGAAGCCCTGAACATCGAGCATTTCGGCACTGGCCAACGAGCGCGCAAGGCTGTTGGCCGAGGCTTCGGACATCAGGTCGGCCTTCGAGCCGAAGTGCTTGTAGAAACCGCCATGGGTGAATCCGGCCGCCGCCATCAGGTCCGCGACGCCGACACCGTCGAAACCGCGCTCACGAAACAACACCGAAGCGGTCTCGACGATGTGCTCGCGGTTTGCCTGCGCCTGGGCTTTGGTGACTCTCACGTGCAATACCTCCGCTGAAAAATCATGCGCAGATGATACATAGATGTCAGCCATAATCAAAACCGTTGACAGTTTAGATTTCGATCATCATCCTAATTGCAGAAGTTATCGCTGCTCACTCACAGGCACGGATCAACCCCCATGACCGATCAAAATCTGTTCACGCCGTACACGCTTGGCTCCCTGACGCTGGCGAATCGAATCGTTCTCGCGCCGCTGACCCGCAATCGAGCGGGCGAAGGCTTCGTGCCCAGTGAATTCGCGGCCACCTATTACAGTCAGCGCGCCTCCGCTGGCCTGCTGATCTCCGAGGCCACGCAGATCTCCCGACAGGGCCAGGGCTATCAGGACACCCCGGGGATTTACACGCAGGCGCAGATCGATGGCTGGCGCAAGGTCACCGCTGCGGTGCACGAAAAAGGCGCGAAGATCTTCCTGCAACTGTGGCATGTCGGTCGTGTTTCACACGTTGATCTTCAAGAAAACGGCGCCGCACCTGTCGCCCCCTCGGCGATACGCCCGACGACCAAAGTGTTCGTCAACAACCGCTTTGAAGACGTTTCCGCGCCACGAGCACTGGACATCAGCGAACTTCCGGGGATCGTCAACGATTTCCGCCAGGCAGCGGTCAACGCTATCGCCGCTGGGTTCGATGGTGTGGAAATCCACGGTGCCAACGGCTATTTGCTCGATCAATTCATCAAGGACGGCGCCAACTTGCGCACTGATGCCTACGGCGGCTCGATTGAAAATCGTGCGCGCTTGTTGCTGGAGGTGACGGCAGCGGTCGTCGCCGAGATCGGCGCAGATCGCACCGGCATTCGCCTCTCGCCGGTGTCGCCGGCCAACGGGGTGTCGAGCAGCGAACCGCAAGGGCAATTCGAGTACATCGTCGAGCAACTCGACGCGCTGGGCATCGTTTATCTGCACGTGGTCGAAGGCGCAACCGGCGGTCCGCGCGATGTCGCGCCGTTCGATTTCGGCGCTCTGCGCCAGCGTTTCAAAAACACTTACATCGCCAACAACGGCTACGACCTCGAGCTGGCGAACGTGCGGATTGCCGAAGACCACGCCGATCTGATCGCCTTCGGTCGCCCGTTCATTGGCAATCCGGATCTGGTCGAGCGCCTGGCGGCCGGTGCGCCGTTGGCCGGTTTCAACCCCGCCACCCTGTATGGCGGTGGTGCGGAAGGCTACATCGACTATCCGACCCTGGCGGAATGGAGCGCTGCTGCTCAGTAAGCCGAGTCCCAGCGCATTTACTGCTTCATGCATCAGTCCCTGATCGATTTTTCTGACGAAGAGATGACCCTATGAACGCCCACCCTACTGTTCTGATCACTGGCGCCTCTACCGGCATCGGCGCGGTTTACGCCGAACGTTTCGCCCAACGCGGGCATGATCTGGTGCTGGTCGCCCGCGATCTTCAGCGCCTGGAAACACTCGCCGCGAAACTGCGTAGCGAACACAGCGTCGCCATTGATGTGCTGCAGGCAGACCTGACCCAACTCAAAGACCTGACCACCGTCGAGACGCGCCTGCGCGACGACGCGCGCATTGGCATCCTCGTCAATAACGCGGGCGCCGCGCAGTCGGGCAGCTTCATCGAGCAGAGCACCGACAAAGTGGCCAATCTGGTCGCCCTCAACACCACGGCACTGGTGCGGCTCGCCAGTGCCATCGCTCCCCGTCTGGCGAAGGCCGGTGACGGCGCCATTATCAACATCGGCTCGGTGGTCGGTCTGGCCCCGGAGTTCGGCATGTCGGTCTACGGGGCCACGAAGGCATTTGTCCTGTTCCTGTCTCAGGGCCTGAGCCTGGAGCTGTCGCCACTCGGCGTCTACGTGCAAGCCGTGCTGCCGGCCGCTACCCGCACCGAGATCTGGGATCGCGCAGGCATCGACATCAACACCTTGAGCGAGATCATGGAAGTCACCGATCTGGTCGATGCAGCGTTGGTCGGCTTTGATCGTCGCGAGCCGGTGACCATTCCGCCGCTGCATGAAGGTGAGCGCTGGGATGCCTTGCAAACCGCGCGGCAGGGCCTGTTGGCGCAGATTCGCCAGTCGGCAGTCGCGCAGCGTTACCTGGCGTGAGTCCGATGGAACCAATGCCTTTCGTCAAAGCCGCCAACCAATCGATTTTGGTTGGCGGCACG
The DNA here is from genome assembly GCF_977020205.1 of Pseudomonas sp. AIG. Taxonomy (NCBI): domain Bacteria; kingdom Pseudomonadati; phylum Pseudomonadota; class Gammaproteobacteria; order Pseudomonadales; family Pseudomonadaceae; genus Pseudomonas; species Pseudomonas sp. AIG. The sequence goes on from NZ_CDROCK010000006.1 coordinate 159,465, forward strand.
CCCTTCGCCTATCGCGACCTCGGCCCAAAATCGGCGGTGCCGCTGATCCTGCTCAATCATTGGGGCGCAGCACTTGACGACTTCGACCCGCGAATCGTCGATGGTCTGGCGCGGAACCGGCGCGTGCTCGCCATTGACTATCGCGGCGTCGGTGGCTCAGGCGGCACCGCGCCCCTGACCGTCGCGCAGATGGCCGACGACGTCACCAGCCTGATCGCTGCGCTGGAATTCCGCAGCGTCGATCTGCTGGGTTTTTCCCTCGGCGGATTCGTTGCTCAGGACATCGCGCTCAAAGATCCCGCCTTGGTGCGGCGCCTGATTCTGACCGGCACCGGACCTGCTGGCGGCGTCGGTATCGCCAAGGTCGGTGCGGTTTCCTGGCCACTGATGTTCAAGGGCTTGTTGACCCTGCGCGATCCCAAGTTCCACCTGTTTTTCACCACAACCGCCAACGGACGGCGGGCCGCGACAGACTTCCTGCAACGTTTGAAAGAACGCCGCAAAGATCGCGACAAACGCCCGACACCGCGCGCGTTTCTGCGGCAGTTGAAAGCCATCAAGGCCTGGGGAAAACAGCTGCCGCAGAACCTTGACGGCCTGCAAATTCCGACGCTGGTGGTCAACGGTGACAGCGACATGATGGTGCCCACGGTCAACTCGATTGACTTGGCGAAGCGGATTCCCCACGCGCAATTGATCATTTATGAAGACGCCGGACACGGCGCGATTTTCCAGAACTACGCTGACTTTGTCAGCAAGGCACAGGCGTTTCTCGATAGCTGAACAAACCTGCTCAGGCAACGCTGCCCTCCCCCAAAAATTGCGAGAGCCGTCCCTACCATGAAAGCTTATTTTATCGATCGCTACGGCAAGCAGAACGGACGTCTGGGCGATGTCTCCGAGCCTGTACCCGGCGCCCATGACGTGCTGATTGAAGTGCATGCTGCCAGCGTCAACGTACTCGATTCGAAGATTCGCAGCGGCGAATTCAAACTGATTCTGCCGTACTCATTCCCCTTGGTGCTGGGCAACGATTGTGCCGGCGTGGTGATTGCGGTTGGCGCAGCGGTCAAGGGCTTCAAGCCCGGCGACGCGGTGTATGCGCGCGTGCCCGAACAGCGAATCGGCACGTTCGCCGAGCGAATCGCCGTCGAGCAAAACGCCGTGGCGTTGAAGCCCGCCAACCTCAGCATGGAACAAGCCGCCGGCATTCCTTTGGTCGCCCTGACAGCCTGGCAAGCGCTGGTCGACATCGCCCGTTTGCAGAAGGGTCAGAAGGTCTTGATTCACGCCGGTTCCGGCGGTGTCGGAACCATCGCCATTCAACTGGCCAAGCACCTCGGCGCGCTTGTCGCGACCACCACCAGCACTGCGAATGTCGAGTGGGTTAAAGCGTTGGGTGCGGACGTGGTGATTGATTACAAGCAGCAGCACTTCGAGGAGGAACTGCGCGACTACGACGTGGTGCTGAACAGCCTCGGCACCGACGTGCTGGAAAACTCGCTGAAGGTACTCAAGCCAGGTGGTCAGCTGATTTCCATTTCAGGCCCGCCGACCGCAGAGTTCGCCAAGGCGCAGGGCCTGGCGTGGCCGCTGCGGCAAGTCATGCGTTTGTTGAGCCTGAGCATTCGACGCAAGGCGCGCAAGCAGGATATCCGTTACAGCTTCCTGTTCATGCGGGCCAACGGCGCACAACTGCACGAAATCACCACGTTGATTGAAGCCGGTGTAATAAGGCCCGTGCTGGATCGCACCTTCGCCTTCGAGTCAGCGGGCGAAGCCCTGACTTACGTTGAACAGGGCCGTGCAAAAGGCAAGGTAATCGTGCAGATCAAATAGTTGCCTGCCTGTAATCATCTGGCGAAAGACCCATGGATAACCTTGCCTGCGACACCGAAAAGCCCCCCGCCGACGAACTGCAAGACACGGAGAACAAACACCCACCGGAACCCGCGAACCACGAAACGCCCGACCCTAAGCAGCACAACGCAATACTTGGTGTTGCTCCGATCGTCTGGCGGCCCTTGATGCTTGAGCCTTAGGTGTTCAACGCGCAAGGGTGAGAGGGTGGTGGCGAGTTTGCTGGACAGCTTTGCCGGGAAGATGCCGCAGGGTTGTGTCACTGGCTAAGTGGCGGGTGCCGAAACAGCGGCCCTCACCCTAGCCCTCTCCCCCAGGAGAGGGAACCGATTGGGGGATATTGGCGATGAGCGCCGACGTGCAATAAAGGCTGTGAATCCAATACCGCCGAGTACTGCGGATGGACCCGTAATCGACGCGATCTGTCAGGTCGATGCATAACGCCAGACACCTCGGTCGGCTCCCTCTCCCCCAGGAGAGGGAACCGATTGGGGGATATTGGCGATGAGCGCCGACG